>CAYVXI010000001.1:0-4814 GCA_964455595.1 uncultured Candidatus Saccharibacteria bacterium
CCTTTGATGGTCACTTCGGTAAATGATTGTCGGTGGCCTGTTTTCTTCTGTTCACGTTTTTTTGCTCGATATTTAAAAACGATAACTTTTTCTGCTCTATATTGTCTAAGAATCTCTCCTGATAATGTGTCTCCATTTACATACGGTGTACCAACTTGTACATCACTATCTGATGAAGCAATCATCAAGACTTTATCAAGCACAACAGTATCGCCTGCTTCTCCTGCAACTTTTTCAATTTTTATTTTTTCACCGACGGCAACTTTATATTGTTTTCCGCCTGTTTCAATAACGCTAAACATAATGAGATAATATCAGAATTAACAATGAAACAAGTGTATCATATCTATGAGTTTTTGTAAACAGTCTACATTAATCTAAACATATTACCCTACTGCCTTGACAAAATAAATTATTTATTATACTTTATAATGCGTCACACTTTGTTGTTTAAAAACTTTATAATAGGGGGGTAAAATGGGATTGGAAATTCTTGTAGGGGGTGTTTTTATCATTGGGTACATCGCCATAGCGTTTGAACATCAACTCAATCTACACAAATCACTGAGCGCTGCGGCACTTGGTGGAACCATGTGGCTTTTGATAGCGGTCTTTGGTGATCACACGACTCTAAAGCACAGTATTAACGAGGACGGGGCCGAAATCTTTGGGCTTATCATTTTCTTATTAATGGCCATGACTCTTGTCGAAATACTTGTCCATTATCGTTTTTTTGATCTGATAAGGACAAAACTTCTCAAGCTGAAACTCGGCGATAGGGCTCAGTTTTGGGTTATCGGATTGCTATCCTTTTTCATATCCGCGATTATCGATAATCTAACTACCGCGATAGTGATGATTGAAATTTCTCGTCGTTTTTTTAGCGGAAAAAATCTCGCAGTTGCCGCAGCAATGATCGTCATTGTGGCAAATGCTGGAGGCGCATGGTCTCCCATTGGTGATGTAACCACAATTATGCTATGGCTCGCAAAGAAATTCACCGCATGGGAAATTATAACTCAAGGGTTTCTCCCGTCACTCGCTCTTTTCGTAACATCCATGATTATGATGTCACGCGGTATTACCGCAAACACAACAGACGACGCGGAGGAAGGAGAAATTGTGATTACCCAATCGGAATATACAGTCATTTGTGCGGCGCTTATATCTTTTTTGATGCCACTTATGTTCAGTCAGATAGGGCTTCAGCCTTATTTTGGGTTACTCTTTGGGCTTGGTATCGTAGGAATAACAATCTCCGTATGTAAGCTTTGGAAAAACGGGAAAACGACCACGCATCTCACCACTGACATCGAAGCAACCCTGCGAAAAGTTGATCTTTCAAGTCTTGTGTTTTTTACAGGTATTCTTCTTTCTGTTGGCGCATTACGGCATCTTGGAATATTGAGCTTTGCTTCACAAAAGCTTTTTGGCGAAGCACCGACAATTTTCCAGCTTGCATT
The DNA here is from genome assembly GCA_964455595.1 of uncultured Candidatus Saccharibacteria bacterium. Lineage (GTDB taxonomy): Bacteria > Patescibacteriota > Minisyncoccia > GWC2-36-17 > WO2-46-25 > WO2-46-25. The sequence goes on from CAYVXI010000001.1 coordinate 1,464, forward strand.
GGGAAATATTGCACTTGGTGTGCTTTCTGCTCTCGTTGACAATATTCCGCTTACTGCTGCAGCTATAGATATCCTTAATACTGTTGATACGCGACTCTGGGTTCTTCTTTCGTTAACCGTCGAAACTGGTGGGTCTTTATTAGTAATAGGATCGGCTGCGGGTGTTATAGCGATGGGTCGCGTTAAAGAACTCAACTTTTTTAACTACATTCGTATTGCTACAATTCCAGCAGCTGTGGGATATGTTATTGCAATCATGGTGTGGTCAGTACAGTATATGTTCTTATAGCGATTTGATCTTTCATGAGGGCTTCGACTTATGCCGATGCCCTCTTTTTTTTATCATGCATACATCATTATATGATTGCAATATCATATTAATATAATTGTAATTTTTTTGTTTTTCTGTTGGCACTTTTTGTTGTCTCGTTAGGATTTTTTTCCATCATTTTTTCTAATACCGTATTTATAAACCCCTCTGGGGTAGTCTGTATAATAAAAAAACACTTTCTGTACTTTTTTTACTCCTGTTATTTTCATCGCATCATGATTACAGACGATAACTGTATTGCCTTTAAGTTTTTCAATTTTTATTTTTTCACCGACGGCAACTTTATATTGTTTTCCGCCTGTTTCAATAACGCTAAACATAATGAGATAATATCAGAATTAACAATGAAACAAGTCTATTACGTGTTTATGATTTTGTAAATAGTCCTTGTTATTACAGGAACATGCTATCTGTCATGCTTGACTTTTCTAATAATTGAATGTTAAATAGTAGTACCTCATATACAAGGAGAAAACATTATGTCTTATATTATACGTGTAAGATTCGTTCGGAGAAGAATAAGAGTTCTCCAAACAACAATGAGAAAACGAAGGGGCAGAATTCTTAATTTCATCAAACGATTCCGCACCAAACATCATCTCTTATGGTAATAGAGATAGTGAAACAAAATATCATGCAAGGAGCTTATCTCCTTGCATGTTTTTTTTGAAAAAAGCCGGCATTAGAAATAAATCTAAGCCGGCCTAATTATTACAATTATGTGCTAAGCACGAAACTGTCTATTATGTTCATTAACCATAGTTATTACCTCGGGCAAACGCTCCAAAGGAATGCTTTGATCGACATCGCAATATCCACGAAAGCCGTCTTTAAATCCCTTCGCGGGATACCCCCCTTCTACCATGATAAGATCTGGATCGTGTAATAGTGCTGACTTACAATTCAGAAGCACCAAATCGTTTTTCATGGTACCTGCGCTGTGCGAGGGGTCAATGACGACTGGAGCATCACACGCATCTCGTAAACTTCTGACCCAATGGTGATTTGGATCATTACGATAACCAGAAGCATCTCCGCTTCTTTCGGTGCCTCTCAGGCAAAACAATATTCTGTCATTGCCCAATAAGCCATTTTCGACATCAGGGGTTTCTCCTTCAGTCCAACCAGTGTGAACTCTTTCGGCATTTTTTATCAAAGACTGTATACCCTTATCGCGCTTGTTATTTTTCAGCATGACGGGGAATTCATTTTGATGACCCAACGCATCTAGTAAAAAATCACTTTCGGTAGATGCACCGACCCACAAAACAACAGTCCCTTTGTAGCCGACTTCTTTCTTGATTGCGCTTGCTATGTGAATATGCTCGGGCAACATAACTTCGGTAAATACCGCTTCAATTTCATGTTTTGTTGCCGCTTCCAAAATCCAACGTAATGCTTTATCCCCATAACCGCGGAATGAATACGGGCTAGAACGAGGCTTCCAACATCCTCCGCGCATCGCCTGTATACCAAGTTTCTTGAGATTACCCGCAATCTCAAAAATATGCTCATCGACAGTGCAAGGTCCTACAACTAATGCACATGGATTATTTTTCCCTACAGTAAAGAAAGGCTCCAGCTGTATAACCCGTGATACTTTCAACCGTTGATTTACACGGTGTACCGTATCCACCCCATCAAGCATAAATATGCTCTCGCGAAGTGAACTTGTTTTTGCTTTTTCGTTTCTGAGCTGTATTTCTACAACCGTAAGGTCGGTTCCTTTGTATAATCGTGGAACAGGCCGTAATCCATGTGTCTTTGCGGTTTCCAAAACTGCTTTTACACGTGGATCATCCATGGGTATACCTGCTTGCATAATGACTATCATGTCTAACTCCTTCAGTAGTTGATACTATTGTTAATGAACAAACCACTCTCTTAAAAACAAAAACTGACCGTATTGAGCGGTCAGTTTTTGTTTAAAGTAAAAGGTATTTAAATTAAACCAACTAAACCGCTATTTGGTCAGTAAAAAAACTAAAGAAGAAATTCCAGCTTTTGTTGGTCATAACGGAAGCGTATATCTTTCTAGAAAAATTGTCAATATCTATTTGTTTAAATAAAAGAACATAATTCAACAACAATTAATTAAACAATTATGTCTCAACGGAAATATTAAATTCTTTTTCTGCACTACCACCCTGAACAATGATTTCTAAAAATTGCTTATCTCCAAGACCTGAGCTTCCTGAAATTAATGCTGGTGATTTATTTGGAACATCTTTTAATCGTTCATAATATGATGTATTCTTAAATTTTTTAGAAATATCACTTCTGTGTTCAATTTCGCTTTGTGTTAGAGTTGTTTTGCAATTTCCAAAGTTATCAATCCACCAAACAGCTAGAGGTACATCATGTATTTCGCTTATATCTAATTTTTTTCCTATTAATTCTTTATCATTCGACAAATATGTAGCTATACGAGGTAAGAAATTAAAACTTCGAAATTGTGTATTTGTTTTTATTTCTAAGATTTTTTACGGGACTTCGCGTTTTGGAATTGTATAATATCAAATTTTTTAACCAACGAAAGCGTAAGTCCATCTATGCTTGCAATAACAAGAACATTCTTATATCTAAAATAGATACCGTTCTTGATATCTGTCTGCATATAGCATTTCCATCTTTGCAATCATTAATAATTATAATATTCATATTATTTAGTAATTAAAAATAACCTTCATGTGAAGGTTATTTTTCTTAGTTGATTCAGTTACTATATGTTAAGAAAAAATGCCTTCGTTCTTCAAAGTCATCATTTCCATTATCATGTGTGATAGCGCTTGAAAATTCATGAGTAAATATTACAAAATATAAGATACAGTGTCAATTCTTATTATCACTCCAAAAGATTTTGAATATCTATAAGAGACAGTGAATAAATATATGAATAAGACGGGGCATTTGCTAACTGATATGCAAGAGATAAGGAATTATCCAGGTCTTTTAGCTGTTTACCTTCTTGAATCTGTTTATTCGCCTCAGAAACTTTGCCAGCAAATTTCATCTGTGTG
>CAYVXI010000002.1:0-2868 GCA_964455595.1 uncultured Candidatus Saccharibacteria bacterium
GCTTACACCAATATGCTAAAAACAAGTATTGCTAATGCGAAAGTTTCTATCAGTTTATCGGGTGAGGCTGTTGATTTTAATAGTATTCAAACGACTACGGGATTTTATAATTCCACTGACCGTACCATTACTTTTAGTAGAGATACTGATCAATCACTTGCGGCACTAGCGCCCGGTGTTTCGGGTATTGGTTCATTTACGTTCTCAACGTTGTCTGCGGGCGCCATTAAATCCACGCCAACGATAACGTTCACGGTTTCGGTGTCAGGAGAGCGTCTGGGCCAGACAAATGTGCCCGAAGAAGTACAGGCTTCCTTTATCAAAACAGCAAAAGTTGTCACAACCGTATTGCTGTCAACCGCTTCGCTCCATTCTTCCGGACCTATTACTTCGACGGGAGCTATTCCGCCGCGTGTGGGACAAGAGACGCAGTACACGATTGTTTGGAATGCGCGAAATGGTGGAAGTTCTATTGCAAATGGCATTATGTCAGCAACTTTGCCGAATTATGTATCGTATACGGGTATAACGTCTGGCGCAGGAGCTTTTTCTTTTGACAAGGGGGCGCGCACGGTTACCTGGAATATGGGTAATATTGCGCAATTTGCGAATGTGCAGGGAGCCTTTCAGGTTTCATTTACGCCATCATCCTCGCAGATTGGTAATGCACCAATACTAGTAAATACTGCATTATTTTCTGGATACGATCGTTTTGCTGGTGTGGACATAAAAGCATCGGCCGATCCTGTTACAACGGAAACAAAGCTGGATCCCGGGTATGTTAGTTTAAACGCAATTGTGCAATAATACACAATATATGCACGACAAACCAATAATAGAAAAGCCGATAACAGAAAAGATGGAAAAAATTGTTTCGCTCGCAAAACGGCGCGGCTTTGTTTTTCCATCGTCAGAAATATACGGAGGATTTGGTGGGGTGTATGATTTTGGCCCACTTGGTGTTGAGTTGGCAAATAATCTTAAAGCACATTGGTGGAAAAAGATGGTGTATGATCGCGATGATATTGTCGGTCTCGATTCGAGTATTTTTATGAGTCCGCGTATTTGGGAAGCGAGCGGTCACACTAAAGGTTTTTCAGATCCGATGGCAGAATGTAAAAAATGCAATACGCGCATCCGTGTTGACAAAGCGCTCGAATCCATTGGCGTGACGGCCGATGAAAAAATGAGCGAGGAAGAAATAAATAATCTTTTTGATATGCATCGTGCGGAGATCGGGTGTGCATCATGTGGCGCAAAAACATTTTCGAGCGCGCGTAAATTTAATTTGCTCGTGACGTCGAATCTCGGAGATTTTACGGAAAAGGGAACTGATCCCGCGTATTTGCGTGGCGAGACGTGTCAGGGTATTTATGTAAATTATAAAAATGTGCAAGATTCAACACCCATGAAATTACCTTTTGGTATTGCGCAGACGGGCAAAGCTTTTCGTAATGAAATATCCCCACGACAATTTCTTTTTCGTACGCGCGAATTTGAGCAAATGGAGATGCAATATTTTACGCGCCCCGAAGAAGAAATGATTGAATATGAAAAATTAAAAGAATATCGCTGGAAGGCCATGCTCGATCTGGGGCTGCAAGAGAAAAATCTTCGTTGGAAGAAGCATGATAATTTAGTTTTTTATGCAAAAGATGCATGGGATATTGAATATGCTTTTCCATGGGGCTTTGATGAACTTGAAGGCATTCACGCGCGCGGCACGTACGACCTTACGCAACATGCAAAGGGAAGTGGGCAGCCACTTGATTATTTTGACCAAGATACGGGGGAGCGTTTTGTTCCTCATATTATAGAATCTTCGGGTGGGGTCGGGAGGTTATTCTTTGCAGTGCTTTGTGACGCGTATCGTGAAGACGATATGAGTGGGGAGACGCGCACCTATCTTGCCCTCTCACCAAAAATTGCCCCAGTCAAAGCGATGGTGTCGCCGCTCTTAAAGAATAAGCCAGAACTTGTGGCCAAAGCAAAAGAGATACGTTCTGTATTAAAAAAAGCGCACCCAGCAATTGCATGGGATGATAATGGAAATATTGGTAAGCGCTATCGTCGCCAAGATGAAATTGGCACGCCGTTTTGTATCACGATTGATTTCGATACTCTGGGCGAAACACCACATTTAAAAGATACGGTCACGCTTCGTCATCGCGATACGGGCGAACAAGAACGCCTTACTATTCCTGAAGTTTACTTGTCTATTCAAAAGGTGATATAATAAAAATATGCACAAAATAAAAAATATATTAATAGGAGGTTTGCTAGGTATAATTTTGGCCGTTGCTGCGCCTTTGTCTGCATCTGCGGCGATAGCTACGGTTCAGACGGCGGCGAGTGTAGGTAACTCAGTTACCTTTTCAGCCCCATCTACAGCAGGGAATCTTCTGGTTTTTGGTATTAGTTGGCCATATGATGTTAATATCACCACCATTACTGATAATAAAGGGCAAACTTGGAAGCAGGCTATTGCTAGCAAGGGGTTTAGTAACTCGAATCAACAAGTTTGGTATATAGAAAATACAGCTGCAGGCGTTACTTCTGTCACCGTTTCCTTTTCAGGATTTGCAGGTTCTGCACATATGATTGCGGCTGAATATTCTGGTATTGCTACAGCTAATGCATTTATGTCCTCATCTTTTTCTGATCAGAATAAACTTTGGAATGGTACTAGTTTTACTTCTGGTAACGCAACTCCTTCTTCAGTACCGGCTTTAGCGATTGGTTTTACGGGAAGTTATTATGGTGGTACTTATGCGTGGACCGTAGGTAATGGTTTTATAAATAGAGCTCAAACATCTGACACACAAAATATATGGCAAGATAAAATTATTAATCAAGCAGAAGCTACAA
>CAYVXI010000003.1:0-2745 GCA_964455595.1 uncultured Candidatus Saccharibacteria bacterium
TTCTGACCATTCAATAATATCAATTTTCTCTCCGTTTAATTCTGAAATAACCGTTCCAACACGCGTGCCTTTTTGTCCAACACACGAACCAATAGGGTCAACACTTTCCTGTGAAGTTGCAACCGCAATCTTTGAACGAGAACCTGCTTCGCGCGCGATAGATTTAATTGCTACTACACCTGATGCAATTTCTGGCACTTCCATTTCAAATAATTTTTTCACCAAAATAGGATGAGAACGAGACAATACAACCATAGGGCCTTTAGAGCTCATTTCTACTCGTACAATATACACCTTCATGCGATCGCCGATACGGTATCGTTCGTTTGGAATCTGGTCTTCGAAATGCAAAACACCAGAAGTCTTTCCCAAATCCATAATGATATTTCTCCATTCTGTGCGTTGCACTTGTGCGCTTACCACTTCACCTTCTTTTGATTTATATTCACCAAGTACCATTTCGCGTTCTGCTTCGCGCAAACGTTGAATGATAACTTGTTTTGCTGTCTGTGCTGCAATACGTCCAAAATCATCATACGACTGCAAATCAAAAGCCAATTCGTCTTCCACTTTTGCATCATTTTGAATTTTCTTTGCATCATCCAACATGATATGTCGTTCAGGATTAAACGTGATTTTCTTGGGCAATTCTTCTTCTCCCTCTTTAGGTTGTTCTGGCACGTATCCTTCTTTTGCTTCTTTTGCGATATCTTCTTCTGTTTTAAGCATGCTTTCATCAACAACCAACTTAATTTGGCTCATTTTTACTTCTCCTGATTCTGCTTCCATCTTTGCACGAATAATCTGGCCTTTTTCTCCGTAATCTTTTTTATACGCAGCAGCAATAGCCATCTCGATGGTTTCTATTATTTTATCTTTCTGTATTCCTTTCTCTTCCGCAATCTGATTGATAGCAGATAAAAACTGTTTTGTGTCTAACATAAAAAATAGAAAGTAGAAGCTGGAAAGTAGAAAGTAGAAGAAATGCGGGAATTTTTCCCATTCTACTTACTAGATTCTATTTTCTAGCTTCTGTTAAAAATAAAAGTCCGTTCAGGAAGAACAGACATATCATATCGTAGCTGATGAACGTAGTATAGAAAATACTTTATATCTTGTCAACCCCGTTAGGTAATGTGTACACACATATGGCGGTTTTCTAAAAATAACTACTGAATGAGATCTTCTATCGATTTGTTTTGTTTTGGCGATTCAAGATGTTCTAAAAAATCTATAAGCAAACGAACCCCAAAGCCAGAACCTCCTTTTGGTTGATAGCTAATTTTTTCTGGCAACATTGCGGTTCCTGCAATATCAATATGTGCCCAACTTTGATGGTCTCCGATGAATTCCTTGAGAAACATTCCTGCAGTTATGGTACCAGCGCCTCGCCCGCCGATATTTTTTACATCTGCAACTTCACTTTCAATCTGTTTTTTATAAGATTCGTCCAATGGCAAACGCCACAGTTTTTCCCCCGTAACAGTACCCGACGCGGTAAGCATTTCTGCTAAAGAATCACTATTAGAAAGCAACGCAGCATAGTGGTTTCCCAAAGCAACCACCGCAGCGCCAGTTAGCGTTGCTAAATCTATAACATGTGTAGGTTTATATTTGGTTACTGCGTAATGCAACGCATCAGCAAGAATAATTCTTCCTTCTGCATCGGTGTCGAGCACTTCAATAGTCTTTCCTGATGCAGACTTAATAATATCTCCCGGACGATACGATTTAGAACTAGGGAGATTTTCTACCAACGGCGTAATGCCCACTACATTTACGGGTAATGTAAGTCTTGCTGCGGAAAAAACAGTTGCCATTACCGTTGCCGCGCCAGCCATATCCATCCTCATTTCATCCATGTTTTTAGAAGGTTTAATAGAAATACCTCCTGAATCAAAACATACACCTTTGCCTACCAAAACAACTGTTGGTGCGTTTTGCTCGGTACTTTTATATTCCAAAACAACCATATGTGGTTCATTGTCCGAACCAGCACCTACTGCTAAAACACCATTCATGCCCATATCAAGAAGCTCTTTCTTTTTAAATACTGTATATTCTATATTAGTATATTGTTTCCCTACTGCATTGGCAGTTTCGGCAAAAAACTGTGGTGTTAATACATTTGCGGGCTGATTTGTTAAATTACGAGCAAAATAAACTGCTTCTGTAAGAATTACATAGCTATCAAGACTTTTTTGCCATTGAACAATCTCTGATTCTGGAATAATTTCGGGTAGCAAAAATTCAATTTCAGATATGACGGCCTTGGGAATAATTTCATCTTTTGGTTTTGATTTATACGTATCAAATTTGTACAGCGAAAGTGATGTTCCTTCGAAAATTGCACGGAGACGTTGCTCTGCTGTTTGGTGTGGAGCACCAAACAACGTAAAAGAAATTTTATGAATATGGAGTTTTTCCGCAGTAACAATAGCACTGCTTGCTACCTGACGTATTCTTTCTACAGTAAGATCTTCTTTTTTTCCTAAACCACACAAGATAACTCTTTTATAAAGCGTGTCATCGGGATACAACACTGCAACTTCTCCGAACTTTCCGGAAAAATCTTTATGAGCAAAATATTTCTTAATACAAAGAAAAACGGGAAATAACGTTTCTGCTTCTTTTTCTGCCGTTTCTTTTTTAAATCCAAGACCACAGGGGATTTCCTCGCCTTCAAAAACACCAAACACGACTGCTTTTTTCTCAGCAATCCAATTTTGATTCAATAAAAATGTA
>CAYVXI010000004.1:0-2579 GCA_964455595.1 uncultured Candidatus Saccharibacteria bacterium
GGCCACATGCCAAAATAAAACAGCGTTTGCCGAGAAAATGTTTTTTAAGCTTAATGTTTTGCTTAAGTTCTCTTTTATGGCGAAGATAGAACAAGTATTTTTGTAGTGTTCGTTTGTGTATTCGGTAGAAATTTCCGAGTACGATAAAGAACGGTCCCACGAGAGCGAGTTGTTTGAGGTAGCCTCGAATAGTTTTGTTTTGATTTTCCATGGAAGCTTTTACATTTTATGACATACGCCATAAAAACAAGTTGTCAGAACTCCTGTGCTTAGGGTTGCTTTTTGTGTAATAAGCTCTACGTTTTCAGTTCCAAATTGGTTTGTCAGGAGAGTAAGAAAATCATGACGAGTAAGTTCATGTTTGTGATACGGATTATGCATGCTCGGTCCTGATTCCCCAGTTGGGTTTTCAGGCGAACTAATGATCAGCGTACCGCCCGGTTTGAGCGCATTAAAAAAAGCTTCTATAATAAGTTTTTGATGTTTTGATTCTATATGCTCTATTCCTTCAATACAGCCGATAACGTTGTAACGAACAGGATGCAATTGAGGGTCTGTCAAATCTCCTACGGAGAACGAAGCAGTTTGGCTTCCGTACACATGTTTAGCGTATTCCACCGTAATAGGATCGTGATCTTTACCTTCATACATCACTCCAAACGGGGCGAGAATTTCTGTAGCGTACCCGCTGCCACAGGGGAAGTCTAAAACATAGTCATTGGGACGGCAGTAAAGCCCAAGGAGAGAATAACGTCCTTTGTGCCGCGCTATCAGGTCTTTCATGTCAACAGAAGTGATATCCGTCTTTGTGATTTTAACGTGTGTGCCGTCAGGCAAATCAAACTCAAGGTCTTTGAGATACAAACGTTCGGGGTCACTAGCGCCTCGTATAATGGGTGTTTTATTTTTCATAAAGCTTTAGGGTTTAATAATAAATGATGGAATGTGGCTAAGGGGGAATTTTTCAATTTTAATATTCATTTTTGCAAAGAAATCATCTGCCGCTTTTGTCTCTCCAGGGAAAGTTCCGTAGTCGTCAAATGCGATGATGCCGCCGCGGACGACGCGGTTGTATAAAGTTTCAAGAATTGTCTTCGCTGGCTCATAGATATCGGTATCAATGTGCAATAAAGCGATTTTGAGATGCGGATTATCTCTAAGGTATTGCGGTACCGTTTTTACTACATCGCCAGCCACAAGTTCCGTGTTAGTTATTTTTTTCGCGTCTAGGATATGTTCTAGCGCTTCAGTGCTGAGCGCTTCAGTGCCAGCAGTAGAGATAAAGCGTTGCAAATATTTCTTATCGTCTTTGAATTCTGTCGGTGGAACTTTGCCGAATGTGTCAAAGCCGATAATTCTTCGGCTATGGGGCGTTTCAATCAGATTCCTGAACGTTGCGAATTGAATAAAAGAATTTCCCTTGAAGACGCCGCATTCTACGATTGCGCCTGGCAGAGATGCTATCTTCTTATAGAGTTCATAGTGCGCGAGGATTTTACCCATACGGTCAATGCCACTGGTCATCATAAAACCATTCTCATACTCAAACGATGAAGGTTTTTTTTCTACAACTTGTTTTTTCATCCCGTTTAGAAGCAGGAAACGCACACCTCGTTTCTGCTTGAGATTATGTTAATAATATTCATTTGTTAATCTTTTCTGAAACATTGTACATTGCCTACCTTTCGGTTTCCGCAGCTTCTAACGGGATTCACTGTGGTTTATATTTTAATTTCTTTCTCTGTTCTTTCTCGACAGGTAGAATAGGTTCGCGTTTAAAGGTAAGCGATACGTGTGTAGCCTTGAGGTTGCGTGCCAATTTGAATAACCCTTGCGGCTCAAGCGATGCAGCGTGATCGGTTCCTTTCCATGTTCGATTTTTGGTGAAATGACGTTCAATCCAGACTGCACCGAGTGTGTATGCCGCAATATCTATTGCAATACCATTGTGGTGCCCCGAGAAGCCAATATCTTTTACTCTATCTCCATAGGTATTTTTTAATCGGGTTATTTCAAGTAAGCTCACATCCTCGAAATCAACTGGGTATCCTGAAGTGCATGCGTAGAGCACAAGGCGCTTCTTTGCTTGACCTGTTTCTTCGAAGAATTTAATCACTCCCTCTTCTTCTTCCGGAGTAGTCATTCCAAGCGATATATGGACATCGCCCGTATATTTGTCGCGCAGGAGCGTAAGCATTTCAAAATGATTATTAGTTGCGGAAGGCACTTTGATGAACTCTGGATTGAGCTGGATTATTTCTTTTGCAGAAGTTATATCCCACACAGAGGTTGAGTAGTTAATGCCGATTTTTTTAGCATAGGCTTGCAGTTCTTTGTGCTGCTGTGCACTGAATTCAAGAAATTCTCGGTGGGCTCCATAGGTCCTGCTGTAGGCATGCTGGGGGTTGGGATGCGGGGCATTGTACTGTTCTTTGGTAAGCAATTCTTTCGGATTTTTTTTTTGGAATTTTACGACATCGGCACCCGCTTCCTTTGCAAGCCCTATGAGCTCTTTTGCAATTTCAAAATCACCGAGGTGATTGCCCCCTATTTCTGCTACGACTTTTGGGTTTTTATAA
>CAYVXI010000005.1:0-10090 GCA_964455595.1 uncultured Candidatus Saccharibacteria bacterium
CTATGGTATTTGTGAATAAAGTCGCTGAACTTTCTGAAAGAGAGGGACATCATCCCGACATGCATATTTTTTATAATAAAGTGCATATAGAGTTGACTACGCATGCCATTGGCGGTTTGTCCGAAAACGATTTTATTGTTGCCTCGAAAATTGAATTGCTATAAAAAATAATATTAATTCAATGACGCATTATATTTGTACGGGAGGATGCAACGGGATATCGGACAAGCCGGGCGTATGTCAGGACGAAAAATGTCCCAAACACGGCAAGCAGCTGACAGAATGCGGCTGCGCGGACAACAAGCATGAAAGTGTGGGGGAGACGAAACAGGAACCCACCATCTCTTTTGATGATTTCGCCAAAGTGCATCTGAAAGTGGCGAAGGTGCTGGAAGCGGAGCCTGTGGTAGGTTCGGAAAAGCTTCTGAAACTGCAGGTAGATTTGGGAACTGAAAGAAGACAGATTATTGCAGGCATCGGCAAGGCATATACTCCCGAGAGTCTTATCGGGAAGAACATCATCATTGTCGCCAATCTGGCGCCACGCAAACTCATGGGACTGGAAAGCCAGGGGATGGTGCTTGCGGCAGGAAACGAAGACGGACCAGTGCTTCTGGTGCCGGACAAGGAAGTCTCTCAAGGAAGTTCTATTTCATGAAAGAAGCCGCATTCCGTAAAACAATCCGGGATTACTATATCAAGCATGGCAGGCACGCGATGAAATGGCGTCACACCACAGACCCTTATCGCATCGTCGTTTCCGAAGTGATGCTCCAGCAGACACAGGTGGACCGTGTCGCGCTGAAATATCCTGAATTCATACAACAATTTCCGACATTTGCGTCTTTGGCGAAAGCGTCCGTTGCGGATGTGCTTGGCGCGTGGCAGGGGTTGGGATACAACCGCAGAGCGTTGAATTTAAAAAAGCTGGCGGAAATTGTCGTGAAAAAATACAAAGGAAAGTTGCCGCAGGATCCCGTGTTGCTTGACGAACTGCCTGGCATCGGGCAGGCAACGGCTTGTTCTATTGCTGCGTTTGCGTTCAACGAACCAGTGGTATTTATAGAAACAAATATTCGACGCGTGTATATACATTTTTTCTTTTCCAATAAAAAAAATGTGCACGATAATGATATTTTAGAATTGGTAGAGCAAACACTTGATAAAAATAATTCTCGAGAATGGTATTGGGCTTTAATGGATTATGGTTCTTTACTTGCTTCTACTGTAAAAAACCCCAATCGTAAAAGCGCACATTATTCTAAACAGCCAAAATTTGAAGGATCGTTACGTCAGGTACGTGGTGTCATTTTAAAACTGCTTGTTCATGATAAAAAACGTACCGTTGCATCAATTGTAAAACAAACTGCAAAATCTAAAGAGCATGTTATTGAAGCACTCGCATCTTTAGAAAAAGACGGGTTTATTATAAGGCGGGGGAATGTTTTTATGTTAAAATAAAAGAACTCATCTTATGCGTATTTTTGTTACGGCAAAACCAAAATCAAAGATTTCGAGCATAGAGCAAATAGATAGCACCCATTTTATTGCTCGAGTGAAAGAACCCCCAACAGAAGGAAAGGCAAATATTGCGCTTAGCGAAATGCTAGCTGAACATTTTGGAGTCGGTCAGTCGCGCGTGAGATTATTGTCTGGAGCATCTTCCAAGCAAAAAGTGTTTGAAATTATATGAAAAAAATAATTATTATCTCACTTGGTATTCTTGTTGTTTCTAGTATTGTAGGTTTTTTTTATATATATAGTTTATTGAGAAAAGTGATGGATAAAGCGGATAACTATCACGTTACCCCTTCTAGCATAATCATACCAAAAACAAATATTGGTATATTACAAAGCATCCCGGTCAGTACTATTTCAGTTGCGACACCAAGCATGGGTGATACAATTACAAGTCCGCTTATTGTTTCGGGTAAGGCATGGGGATCATGGTTCTTTGAGGGTGTTTTTCCTGTTCGTTTGGTGGATGGAAACGGTTTAGAAATATCAAGAAATCAGGCACATGCACAAGAGGAATGGACAGTCGCCGATTTTGTATCGTTTGAAGCAACTCTTAAATTTCAGACCCCGACAACCGAAACAGGTACCCTTATTCTGGAAAAAGACAATCCTTCCGGACTTCCGCAAAACGCGGAGGTTGTGGAAATTTCTATAACATTTTAAATATAGATATGTTATACTAAGAAATAATAATTAATAACAATCATTATGGTTAAGAAAAAGACATTGAGTACAAAGGCAAAAGTCGGCATAGGTTTAGGTGCAGCTGCAGCAATTGCAGCAGTAGCTGGAACATATTTTTTTACCGGTAAAGAAGGAGCGAAGAATCGCAAAAAAGTCGCAACATGGGCAGATAAAGCAAAGAAAGAAGTAGTAAAAGGAGTACGTTCGTTAGAGAGCATAAACAAGAAGGCGTATCATTCCGCTGTAGATGGTGTGATGAAAGGATATGAAGCTTTGAAAGATGTAGATAAAAAAGAAGTAGCTACTTTAGCACGAGAGCTAAAAGGCCACTGGGATAGTATTCAGAAAGATATTGCAAAATCGTCAGTCGTAAAAAGTGTAAAGGCAAAAGTCAAAGCAGGAACCAGTGCTGTTAAGAAAATAACTAAGAAAACAGCAAAAAAGAAGTAATCAAAAAAGACCCTCGTATGAGGGTCTTTTTTATTTGTAGTATAATAAAAAGATGCGCACTGTTTTTAAAAAATCAAGAATAGGGACGGTCATACTAATAACTGTTTTATTAATTATTAATACGATTATTTTTGGGTTACCTAAACCAAACGAAGAAAAGAAAATTGTTCAATCTGAAAAAAGCAATACCATATCAATGGTAAGCTCTGAATCAAGAATAATAACAAAGATAATAGACGGGGACACGGTAGTAATAGAAGGAGGTGACCATGTAAGGTTATTGGGGATTGATGCTGATGAGCGAGGATATCCATGTTATGACCAAGCAAGAGTGCGATTAGAAGAATTGGTGTTAAGTAAAAAAGCGCAATTAGAAAAAGACAAAACCGATAAAGACCAGTATAAAAGATTATTGCGCTATATCATGATTGATGGAAAAAATATTAATGAGGTGCTTGTTTCAGAGGGGCTTGCGGTTGCGAGATTTATGGGTGACAATGTGAAATATAAGCAAGAGATTGTACAAGCAGAAAAAAGCGCAATTGATAATCATGTCGGGTGCAAGTGGAGCAAGTAATCTAACATTACATTTCATGGCAATAGAACGCATCGCGGGTAAGCGGGTCCGTAACGTATTCAACCCGCAATCCAAAGAACCTTTTAAATTAAGCCGTTCCAAGCTTGAATTGTTTTTGAATTGTCAGCTGTGTTTTTATCTCGACCGCCGTTTAGGCGTGGGACAACCACCCGGCTTTCCTTTTAATTTAAATATTGCCGTAGACCATCTGTTAAAAAAAGAATTTGATATTCATCGCGCGGGAAAAACAACACATCCTTTAATGAAAACATATGGCATTGATGCTGTGCCGTACCCTCATCCCGAATTGGATTCATGGAGGGAAAATTTTGTAGGGATTCAGTATCTCCATGAAAAAACGAATTTTATTATCACAGGAGCGATTGACGATGTATGGGTGAACCCCCAAGGACAACTACATATTGTAGATTATAAAGCGACGTCGAAAGATGGAGAGGTAAATATTGATGCTGATTGGCAGGATGGTTATAAAAATCAGATGGAGATATATCAGTGGTTGTTTCGTCAAAACGGCTTTACTGTTTCCGATACAGGATATTTTGTATATGTAAATGGAAAGAAAGACCGAAAGGCATTTGATGGTAAACTGGAGTTTGATGTAAAAATTATTCCCTATACAGGTTCTGACAATTGGGTAGAGCAGACTATAAAAGATATATACACATGTTTAACAAGCGATATAATACCCCAAGCGTCGGAAAATTGCAGTTACTGTAATTATCGAAACGCAGCGCAGGGAGTTATCGCACAGCATAATCATTAATTTTAAAACAAATATGGGAATGTTCGATCAAATGAAAATGGCATCAGAAATGATGAAAAATATGGATCCAGCACAACTTAAAGAACTTATGGATCAAGCACAAAAAAGCCAAGGAGTTATTGCCGACAATATTCGTAAAATTGTAGATGAAGAAATTACAAAACGCGGATTGATAAGTAGAGATGAAGTTGAGAAAATGCTACGCGATACGCGTTAAAAAACCTCCATGGAAGAACCTCTTATCCAACTGAATCAACCGCCAAAAAGCTCTATTTCAGTTATTTCCTTGATTATTTTAATCATTTTGACGGTTATTATTGCAGGGTGTGTTTTTGGGTTTTGGTATGTGAATGCGCAGATGTACAGTTCTTTGTCACAAAAAATATCCGCGTCGGTTATTTTTACTGTCTCGAAAGGGGATTCGGCAAGCGATATTGCGCAGAATCTAATGAACCAAGGTTTTATAAAAGACGAATTTATTTTTAGATTACATGTATGGGAAAAAAACCTGAGAAAATTGCAAGCAGGTAAGTATGCTGTTAGCCCGAACATGACTCCTGCGCACATTGCAGACATGATGGAAAACGGTCAGGTGTATTATAACTATGTGAAAGTTACCATACCTGAGGGTTTTACCGTTTCCGATATTCAGGAGAGATTAGTTAAAGCCAATTTTTTAGATACGTCAGAAAAAGATATAAGTACATTTGTGGTTGGAGATTTTTCCAAGCGTTATGATTTTTTGGCGAATATCCCTGCAAATACTAAATTAGAAGGATATTTATTTCCAGACACGTATCAATTCGAACGAGGTGTATCATCCGAATTTGTTATTCAAAAAATGCTGGATACTTTTGGGCAGAAACTGTCACTAGTGTTACGTCAGGAAGCAGTGAATCAAGGAAAAAGTATACATGATATTATTATCATGGCGTCTATTATAGAAAGAGAAGTGCGTACAGGAGATGATATGAAGACAGTGTCGGGAATTTTATGGAAGCGCATGCGTATCGGTATGCCACTTCAGGCAGATGCTACGGTTAGTTATGTTGTGGGCAAACAGGTTTTAAGTTTTGATGATTTAAAAATAGATTCCCCCTATAATACCTATCGAAATAAAGGGTTGCCTATTGGACCTATTTCGAATCCTGGTTTGCAGGCGATACAAGCTGCGCTTGAACCCATAGATTCGGATTATTTGTTTTATCTTTCTAAACCCGATGGTACGACGGTTTTTTCAAGAACACTAAAAGAACACAATATCGCTAAAGCAACATATCTACGATGAAAACGTCTGAGATAAAAAGAGAGATGGAAGAAATATTTCGCACAGGAAACTTTTCCCATGCATATTTATTTTGTGGCCAGATGGAAAGTGCAAAAGAAACAGCATTAGCTTGTGCGCATATCGCAATAGGGGGAGAAAATACCAGTGACGAATTTAATCCTGATTTACTGGTGGTGAGTTTTACAGATAACGAACAAGGGATTTCTATTGAACAGATTAGGGATATTAAAAAGTTTTTATCCTTAGAGCCATATTTTGGTAATCAGCGCATTGTTATTGTAGAACGGTCTGAAAGAATGAAAAACGAAGCAGCTAGCGCCCTTTTGAAGATTTTGGAGGAACCCCCACCAAAAAGTGCTATTATACTGCTTTCAGGGGAAAGTCAGCTGATTTTAGGAACAATTTTATCGCGTGTACAGCGAGTTGATTTTCCTGATACAAAACAGGATGAAGATATTGACAAAAAAGAAATAATATGCAATACTTTGGCATCAGTGGTTCTTGCCAATATACCCAAACGCTTTACAATAATTCAGGAAATGGAAGAGTCGGATATGCATTCTGACTTGTTTGATCAATTAGTATTATTTTTCCATGACCTATTGCGAATTGCGCTTTTAGATGGCAAAGAATCATTACATTATCCATTTTATTTAAAACACTATCAGGATGTTCTAAATCGCACAAAGTATACATCGGAACGTATTGCATTTGTACTTCCTACTCTTGTAGGGTACGCGCATGTTGCAAAAACGACCAATGCGAATAAACGGCTTTTATTAGAACGCATCTCGTTACTCTTATAAAAAATATATGAAACCTCTATCGTTAATTATCGTTATGGCAATTATTGTTGGCGTATTAGTAGTATTTGCACCATCTATGCTTCATACTATGTTTGCATCATTTCCTTTATTTAAGGGATTACAAAATGCCAATCAAAACGTGGGAGCTATTGCAACGGGAAAAGCGGTTATTTTCCGTTCTATCGAGGGTGGCAAGGTTTGGTTTCCTCAAGTTGCTATCGATGCAAATATCAATATTCCTGAAGTGACTATTTTAGATTTGCAATATGACAATCAGGATTCCAACATCATCTACGCAGGAACACAAGGAGATGGTTTGTATAAAAGCGTAAACAATGGACAGAATTGGAATAAGCTGTATGACCGCAATAAAATGCTTTTAGATAATGCGGTGATTTACAAAGTACGGCAAGATCCGAAAAATGTTAATAATATATATGTTTCTGCATTTCAGAATAAATACGGTGTTTTTCTAAAATCAACCGATGGTGGAGTTTCGTTTGTGCAGACATATATTTCTCAGTTGGAAAATTATCCATTATCAGCACTCGCAATCAACCCTGTTTCTCCTAACATCATCTATATAGGAACAGCACAAGGTGGATTTTTAGTCTCTACAAATTATGGAGAAACATGGCAAGCGGTAAAATGGTTAACAGGACAGATTTCAGATCTCGTTATCAACCCAAAAAACACCTATGAAATATATGCTGTCACGGTAGATCGAGGATTATTCCATTCTGCAGACGGCGGTTATACATGGAAAGATTTTTCTTCCGAATTAGCCCGCATTTCCGCGTTTAATAATGTTGTAACTTTCCGTACAGACCCTTCTAATCAAGACAGATTATTCCTTGCAATTACTAATGGACTTATCAAATCGGAAGATCGTGGCAGAACATGGAAATTTGTAGATATTCTTATTCCTCCACAACAACTTCCTGTAGATGCAGTAGCTATAGACCCAACAAATCCGCGCATCGTGTATGTCGGAGTGGGGGCGTTCATGTACAAGTCCGAAGATGGCGGAATTAATTGGAGTGTGCTAAAATTAGATACACAAAAAAGAATTAGCATTATTGCCATTGACCCCAAAAATCCCGAAAGTATTCTTTTGGGAATGAAGCAGGTTCAGCAGGCTCGGAGTTTTTAGTATCTGTAAGCAACTATGCAGCAAGAAATTATAAAAAAAATGACAGAGAGAATGGAAAAGACAGTCGAGCATTTCAAGAACGAAATCTCGTCTTTGCGTACTAGTCGCGCTACGCCAGCCATTGTTGATAGTATTACTGTAGAATGTTACGGGCAGACCATGTCATTAAGTCAGGTTGCTTCTATTTCAGTAGCATCAGCAACCACATTGGTTATTACCCCCTGGGATAAAGGCACTTTGGAATCTATCCAGAATGCTATTATTAAATCACAACTTGGTATTGCACCTATTGCAGACAAAGATGGCATTCGTCTTTCGTTGCCGTCGTTAAGTCAGGAACGCAGAGAAGCACTAATAAAACTTCTTGACCAACATGTAGAAGAAGCAAAAATTAGCATTCGAAAAGAACGAGAAGATGCAATTAAACAAGCACAACGCCTGAAAGAAGATGGTGAGATTCGCGAAGATGATTTTTTTAAGGCAAAAAATGATATTCAAAAAATTGTAGAGCAATTCAATAACGAAAAGATACAGCAATTGCGTGATAAAAAAGAGCAAGAAATTCTCTCAAACTAAATGATACTTCTTACTATTATTGTTTTTATTGGAGTGTTTGCTGCCATTGTGTTGGTACATGAATGGGGACATTTTTATACTGCCCGTAAAGCAGGCATAAAAGTGGAGGAATTCGGTTTTGGATTTCCGCCGAAAATGTTTTCGTGGAAAAAAAACGACGTTATTTACTCTATAAACTGGATACCTCTTGGTGGATTCGTCAAAATTTATGGAGAAGATGGTGATGCAAAAGGCGAAGACTATAGCTTTGGTGCAAAGTCCATTTTGGTGCGCTCGATTGTTATTTTAGCAGGCGTAACAATGAATTTCCTTTTTGCTATAGCTTTATTGTCATTTGGGTTTTGGTATGGCACACCACAGGCAATCAATGAAGTCTCTGGAGGCGTTATACGAGATGCACAAATCACTATCATACAAACAGCACCAGATTCCCCGGCTCAGAAAGCAGGTATTAAGATTGGTGATGGTGTAACAGCTATCGCTTTTGAAGGAACAAAACAAAATATTACAGAGACCAAAGAAGCACAAGAATTTATCGTTGCTCACAAAGGCAAAGAGATTTCTTTGTTTTTAAAGCGTGGAAGCGAAATTATTGAAAAGAAAGTGACACCGAGAGAAAATGCTCCTATAGATCAGGGTGCGCTTGGGGTGGTGCTTGAAAAAACGGGCATTGTATCATACCCATGGTACCAAGCTCCTATAGAAGGCGTGAAGGCTGCGTTTTCTATGGCATGGCTTTTCCTTTCTACATTCGCGCAGATTATCGGTAATTTATTTACGCACGGAAAAGCGATAGGTGATGTCGCGGGTCCGGTAGGAATTGCTATTATGACATATCAAGTCACTGAACTTGGTATTCCCTATATTATTCAGTTTGCAGTTATTCTTTCCATTAATCTTGCTATTATCAACGCATTGCCATTTCCCGCGCTTGATGGCGGACGATTTCTCTTCCTATTAATAGAAGCTATAAAAGGATCTCCCGTAAGTAAACGCTTCGAGCAGATGACTAACACTTCAGGATTTGTTTTCTTGATGCTTTTGATGCTTATCATCACGATTCGTGATGTTATAAAGCTGTTCTAAAAAATTATTAAAATACTTGTGTTTAAGAAAAACCCTGTCTTTATAGCAAGGTTTTTTCTTTAAATATAGTGAAAAAACGAACTTGATATGAATTGATATATCTGGTAGTGTAGGGCTATGCTCCAAACACAGACTTTTATTAAAACACGCCGTGACGCACCAAAAGACGAGGTGAGTATAAATGCACAGTTGCTTATCCGTGGCGGTTTTATAGACAAACTAACCAGTGGTGTCTATACTCTTTTGCCATTGGGGTTTCGTGTGTTTTCAAAAATTGAATCTATTATCACGAATGAAATGAATTCTGTCGGTGGACAAAAAATGCTTATGCCCGCGCTTCAGCCAAAATCACTCTGGGAAGAAACAGACCGTTGGAATAATATGGACGTGTTGTATAAGATTAAAGACCGTCAGGAAAAAGAATATGCGTTAGGTTCGACTCATGAAGAAGTTATTACTGACGTTGTACGCAAGCATCCATTGTCGTACAAAGACTTACCGTTTTCATTGTATCAGATACAAACAAAATTTCGTGACGAACTTCGCGCTAAGTCTGGTATTTTACGTGGACGTGAATTTTCTATGAAAGACATGTATAGTTTTCATGCAGATGAAGAAGACAGAAAAAAATATTACGAAACGGTTAAAAAAGCATATCTAAAAATCTACAAGCGTTGTGGGCTTAATGCAATTGTCACAGAGGCATCGGGTGGGTCGTTTTCAAAAGAAGTTTCTCATGAATTCCAAGTTGCAACCGATGCTGGAGAAGATATTGTCCTTGAATGTGAATCATGTGGGTTTGCTCAGAACCGAGAAGTGACAGATAAAAAAACAAATGACCCTTGTTCTGAATGTGGTAAGCCTGTAATAGAGAAAAAAGCGATAGAAGTAGGGAATATCTTTACGTTAGGAACACGATTCTCGCAAGCCATGAAGGCATATTTTACTGACAAAGATGGCGAAGAAAAGCCTGTTGTGATGGGATGTTATGGCATCGGATTAGGAAGAGTAATGGGTACGGCAGTGGAAGCAAACCACGACGACAGAGGGATTATGTGGCCAAAAGAAATCGCACCATTTGATGTACATCTTATCGTATTGGAAAGCAAAGACGCGAAAGAAACGAAGAAAGTGCTTGCCGAGGCGAAAAAAGCATATACTGCATTTT
>CAYVXI010000006.1:0-4076 GCA_964455595.1 uncultured Candidatus Saccharibacteria bacterium
GCAGCTTTTGCCGCTTTACGCGCTTTTTGCGATAAAATACAGCGTTCCAAAATACGGCGCGCGTCTGCAGGGTGTTCTTCCAAAAAATCAGAAAAATCATCTCCCACAACGCTTTCGGTAGCGGTACGTCCTTCTTGCGACCCGAGCTTTCCTTTGGTTTGTCCTTCAAACTGCGGATCCATTATTTTTACGGAAATGACTGTCGTCAAGCCTTCCCTAACATCCTCACCCGACAGATTGTCATCTGCATCTTTCAAAAGATTGTTTTTGCGTGCGTAATCGTTCAACACTCTGGTAAGTGCCGAACGAAATCCGGTAAGATGTGTCCCTCCTTCTATGGTATGAATCGTATTGGCAAAACTCATTTCGCGAGTTGTAATATCAGAAACATATTGCAACGCAACTTCCACTATAACTTTATCTCGTTCTTTTTCCGTATAAAAAATAGCTTCGTGTAAAGTTTCCTGATCTTTGTTCAAATACGCAACCAACGATTGTATTCCTCCTTCGAAATAAAATGTATACGACGGAACAGGCAAATTCAATTCTTCCATCCAATACACCGAATCATCTATCTTGTCTTTGTATTCGCGCGCATCAATGATTCTGATTTTTAATTTTTTCACCAGATATGCCTGCTGGCGATGGTGGTCTTTTATCTTCTGAAAATCAAACACTATTTCGGGAAAAATAGTCGGGTCCGGCGCGAATGTGGTAATGGTGCCATGTAGCTTTGACGACGCTATTTTCTTCACCCGCGCCTTGGGCTTGCCCTGCTTGTATTCCTGCATCCATTTTCCACCGTCCCGATATACCTCCACTTTCAGCCATGTGGAGAGAGCGTTCACCACCGATGCGCCCACACCATGCAGACCACCCGATACTTTGTATGAATCCCCGCCGAATTTCCCCCCCGCATGAAGCGTCGTCATGGCCGTCTCTAAAGCCGATACCTTTGTTTTCTGATGCATGTCCACGGGGATACCGCGCCCATTGTCTGCCACGCGCACTACATTTCCGGGCAACAGCACCACTTCAATCTCATCGGCATGCCCGCCCAACGCTTCATCCCGTGAGTTATCAAAAATCTCCCACACCAGATGGTGCAGGCCGTCTACTCCCGTGGAGCCGATATACATACCGGGCCGCTTGCGCACCGGTTCCAGCCCTTCTAATACATAAATATCCTGGGCTGAATAGCCAGGATTTTTCGCTTTTTTCACCTCTTTCTCAACTTTTGCCATGCATCCATTTTAGCAAATTTTCCCTTTGTTGTCTATATAAGAAAACACCCCGCTACATCAAAGAAAGGGAGTGCTTGACAACAATAATGTGTTAGTAAATAAATGCTTTATTTACTTTTTAAACCTTTTTTTAAAACTCTCTTTTTAAATTCTTCTAACGTCATAAGGGTTTTTAAGTCTCTCATGCGATCTATGTATAACACGCCGTCTAAATGATCAATCTCGTGTTGAAAAACTCTTGCCTGAAATCCTGTTAGTTTTAGGATATTTTTTTCTCCAATAGTATCCGTAAATGTAACTGTTATCAGTTTATACCTAGGAACTAAACCTCGAATCCCTGGCAAACTTAAACAACCTTCCCAATCATTTACCACCTCTTTTGAGTGATTAATAATGCGGGGATTAATAATGACTGTTTTCCCCAATGGCTCAATTTCTGGTCTTGTTTTTGTTTTCTTGATTTCTATTACTGCCAATCGCCATGGTTTATTCACTTGTGGGGCAGCCAAACCAACCCCATTTGCACGCTTCATGGTATAAAACATCGATTGAATAAATTTGTCAGAAACTTTTTTAGAAACAGATTGAGTCTTTTTTCTCAAGATTGGGTTACCAAATTTAGTACGTGGAAGTATTCTCATGCTCAAAAATTATTCTATCTCAATTCCGCGTGGAATTGCTTTGCGGTTTGCTCATATATATTTTTCTGAATAGCATCTACTTCTTCTGAAAGCAATGTTCTGTCATTGCTACGATAGATGATGCGGTAGGTATAACTTATTTTATGCTCACCGAATTTTTCGGCATTTTCATATTTATCTATAAGCTTTACTTCTTCAACTAATTCCCCTCCTAAATCACGGATAAGATCAAAGTAGTTGTTAGGGATAAAATTGTCAGGTACTACAAACGAAATATCTCTGGTAATTGGCGGGTATTTGCTTACAGGTACAAAAGTATTTCCTAAATGAAGTTGTTTTTTAATACGTGGGTCTTCGGACCACAGCAGACGAATATCAGGAAGCGACATACTGATGATGGCCAAGCGCTCTAAACCAAAACCAAACGCCCATCCATTATATTTAGATGAGTCAACACCAAGGCGTTCAAGGACATTCCCCTGCACGACCCCAGAACCCAAAACTTCAACCCATCTACCATCAACTTGCACTTCCATTTCAAGACTAGGGTCGGTATAAGGAAACGTATCGGCATTTATTCTATAGACAACATCGTTTCCAAAAACAGCATGCGCAATTTCAATCAAAACCTCTTGTAAATCATCAACGGTCAATACTTTCTCTGATTTTGGCGTCAGATACCACCCATCTATCTGATGAAAAATATTCATGTGATTACGGTCTATCTCGTCTTTTCTGTATACTTTACCATACGAAAGAGAACCTACAGATTCATTGTTTTTGATTTTTTCTTTGATTTTCTCATCGTGCAAATAGTAATACCACATAACAGTGGTGTGTGTTCTCAAAATATTTTTTTCATCAACAAAATAGGTATCGGTTGATTTTCTAGCAGGATGATCTTCAGGGAAATTAAAAAGATCGAAGCTGATGTCTGCACGAACAATTTCTGGAGCCTTTACTTCATCAAAACCAGAAAACCGCTCGATTTTTTTGATACGCGCAACAATTTCTGACAAAGGGCTTGAGGATTCGCGTGAAAGGTCGGGTAATGAAAGAAAACGAACGAGACGTTTTGAATCAGCATCGCTTTTTTGCAAAAGTGCGTTTTTAAGATTTTCTGCTTCTTGTGACTGAACTTCTATATAATGATTTTTTTCTGACATAGTTATCTTTTATTTAAATAATATTCAACTCCGATGCCCAAAACAATTAAAACAATAACCGTGTATAGCGACATTAAATGCACGTGACTTAGGAAAACCCCGCTTGTAATAATTATCGTAAATAGAGTATTTCTGCGCATTACCCAGTCGGGGCGTCTTCGTCTTTTTCGTAGAAAAAAACACAACACCAGATACCCAAGGCTCCACAATGTTGAAAATAACGCTAAATAAAACACGAAAAAACCACTGAAAGTAAGATACCGCGGATCTATGGTAGTGATAAAGAACAATAAAAAACTTGCTGTGACAATGAACAATACACCAACACCAATAAGGGCAAAACGCTCCATCATGTTCTCTATACTATACCATCCCCTTATCAAAATCAACGCTTTCTATAAACAAAAAAAACCATTATTCGGTTTTTTTTGTTTGGCGGGCATGATTCCGCCATGAAGGCGGGACGATTGTTTACTTTCTGATTGGCTTGCTCTTTGGAAATGAAACGAATCTATAATATGTCGTCTGCGGGCCCGACCGGATTTGAACCGGCGATTTCCTCCGTGACAGGGAGGCGCCATAGACCAGGCTAGACCACGGGCCCGCGGACAACACCTTCATAGAAGTATTTCCAAAGAACAAACCAATCAAAGGATAAACTCCGTGATACAGGGAGCTTGAAGTATTTTGCATGGGGCAAAATGCTTCAAGAGCATAGACCAGGCTAGACCACGGGCCCATACAAAAATAAAAATGCAAAAGTCAAAAATCAAAACTTTGATATCGCTACGCGATGATTATACATCGTTTTGCGAAGCAAAACCCAATAATTTCGCACTTTGATTTTTGAACTTTGAATTTCTTACGGTACCAGCGACAGGGATCGGACCTGTGACCTAGCGCTTATGAAACGCTCGCTCTACCACTGAGCTACGCTGGCAAGAAAACGAAAAGTGTATTTCGTTTTCAACTTTCTTTGTTGCGGGGGCAGGATTTGAACCTGCGATTTTTGGCTTATGAGACCA
>CAYVXI010000007.1:0-9453 GCA_964455595.1 uncultured Candidatus Saccharibacteria bacterium
CGGATGCAGCGCGACAGCGCGGATTGGCTCACCTGCAGCCGGTCGGCGGCCCGCGAGAAGCTGAGGTGGTCGGCGACACTGATGAAGTAGCGCAGACCTCGGAGGTCCATCAGCATCCATCTATACCATAAATGCATGGAAATCATGATAAAAATACGGTAAATAGTAATGATAGTATTATTCTTGAGCAAGTTGAACGATTGGAAAATGTTCTTTACTCACTTGGTACCACCTACAAGCGACAGTACTCAGCAAGAGAAAAGGAGATTTTGGAGGGTTTGGCTTCAGATGATACACGTAAATTTGAAAATGCACATAAATTGCTTGGTGCCATGCTTGGTTTTGAATCTGACAACAAGGAAACAGATGGGTCTCCTGATCCATGGTGGATCAGCTCCAATATATGTCTGGTTTTCGAAGATCATTCTGGTGCCAAAACAACAACAGCAATAGATGTAAAAAAAGCACGGCAAGCAGCGTCACATCCGAATTGGATGAAAAAAAATGTTCTATCTGCACAAAAGGCAGACATTCTACCAGTTTTAATTACACCGTCAACTACAGTTAAAGAAGGTGCTGTTGCACATCTTGGAGATGTGTCTTTGTGGAATTTGGAAGAATTCAGAAAGTGGGCTAAAGCTGCCTTGGTAACAATACGAGAACTTAGAACAACTTTTACAGAGCTAGGAGATTTAACATGGCGGGATGAAGCGGTCGCTAAGCTTAAGGAGGGAGGGTTTGATGCAGTTTCTCTTATGATATTATTGAGAAAAAATAAAGCATCTGATTTACTAGAAATTGTTAAATAAAAGTTTATAGTGAGAACAAAATAGACTTGTCACACCTTTTTGATCACATGGCCTAAATTAAACGAATTATTCGTATGTATCATAATTCCATACGAATAAAAACAAGCATATAAGCCTTTATTCAATCACATGAGTCTTAGCCTATTGAACTTGGAATAATATTATCTCGTTTAAAAAAATCTTCAAAAATTATTATTTGTATTTTTTCTTATCAATCAGTCTTGTGCAGGCATGTAGAGTAGCGAGATAAAAATAAAACATCCAACTTAGCCAGATATTTTTATCATAATTAGTCTGTTGCTTCACATTGTGATGTCTGACCCCAAAATTATTTATTATATTAAAAAGATCATTTTCATCACTACTATTAAGTACTTTTTTTATTTGTGGACGAATAAACTCTAAACAATCAGCTAACTTTCGAATAGCTTCAGCACGATCTTCAAGAGTTGAACCATATTTTCTAAATTGTGATACTGCAGAATCAATCCTTGAAATTATATTTTTATAGTCGTCAGTTGGTACCGGTGTTTCTAATAGAAGTTTAAATTCTGGTTCACCTAACAAAAGAATCTCACCAGAAATACTTAATTCATACCCATCCCCATAATCATTTAAAAATTGATTTATTTCAGAAGAAAACTCTTTTTGACCTGCTAATTTATCAAAATTTTTGTAGTGCCAACCGCAATCATTAAATGAATGATAATCACGATCTTTTTCAAGTGGCTTGGAAATATGATCAAATAAAAATTCTATTAAATCAAAAACATCATCACGGGAGTATTGTTTTATATACAAATGAATTGGCCATAAATGTTGCTTGCGGATTTTTTTGAAAACATAACCTTCAAGATTTTCTCCAGCAATTCCCGGAAATAATCCATCCACACAATTTAAACCAAATGCTTCATCAAAAAATTGATTGCTTTTAAAATCTTCATAAATAGCAAAAAACGCGTCTCTCAACTGACCTAGATTCAAAGAATTCTTTGATTTACTATTTCTTTTTGAATAATATTTTCTCATACCAGTCTTTTTCCTATATTTTTCTAAAAATGTTTTTACCTACCAAAGATTCCCAATGAGTTGCATCGCTTTATCCATCTGTGGGTCTCTGCCTGCTTCGCGGTCTGCATCGGTTAATTCAACTTTTACATCGGGTTCTATTCCCTGCTGGTCGATGTATTCAGCTCGTGTTTCTGATTCATTCATGTTATTTCAACATTTGTGTTACCAATGCAACCATTAAATCCTTCTTTTTTGGATTACTCTCCGCAATCAAAAGCGTCAGCGCGGTAAGTGCATTCGGATTAATACTTTGCATTGTTTTTAATTTTGCTTTGCGCAGAAGCCACAGAAATGACCAAGCGCCGGAACGTTTGTTACCGTCCACGAATGGATGATTTTTTATCATGAAATACAGCAGGTGTGCCGCCTTCTCTTCAATAGTAGGATACAAATCCTTGCCACTAAAAGATTGCATAACATTTCCCACAATTCCTTCAACACTGCCTTGACTTCTTTCTTGAGCAAAAATATCTGTTGTTTCACCCTTTTTCAATAATTCTGCCCGAAGTGTTTGAATTTCGTTTACTAATTCTTCTGCGCTCAATTTTATCGTTTTCTTGGTTTTTCCAACAGGCTTTAGCGTTTCTTTGTCGTAGGCATCAAGCGATACCCATGTGCTAGAGAACTCTTTTATGAGTTCAAGGATTGATTTAGGATCAAGAATGATGTGTTCCGGCAGGAGTGCTTGAATATCAACAACCGACTTTATAAAAGCATCATAATTTCTCGCAATTTGCTTACGATTCAATACATATCCTTTCGTCAAATACTCACGCAATACCTTTGTTGCCCACACGCGAAACTGTGTGGCATTTTTTGAATTGACCCGATACCCAACAGCAATGATCATATCGAGGTTATACATATCAATACTTCGAGAAACGGACCTATTGCCTTCTTTTTGAACTGTTTCCATTTTGGAAACAGTTGCTTTTGAATTGAGCTCTCCCGTATCAAAAATATTCTTTATGTGTTTAGATACAGCCGCCTTTTGTACGCCAAAAAGCTCGGCTATCTGATTAAGATTTGCCCATATTGTTTTCTTTTGCGCATCAGCCCGTAATTCAATACTTCCACTTTTTGTCTGATAAATTACAATATTTTTTTGTTCTTGTTTCTTTCTCATAAAAATATTTTAAGAGTTCACTATTGGAAATTCTTAGCGCATTAGCATCTTTTCCAAAATGAAAACAGTAGAATTCAAACTCTCTTAATACTATATACCTACCATAAATTTCCAATGAGTTGCATTGCTTTGTCTAATTGTGGGTCTCTGCCTGCTTCGCGGTCTGCATCGGTTAATTCAACTTTTACATCGGGTTCTATTCCCTGCTGGTCGATAGTTGCGCCTGATGGTGTTAGCCACTTAGCAACAGTCACTTTTACAGACGCTCCACTTGATAATTGAACAACTTCTTGAACAGAACCTTTGCCGAATGTTTTTTCTCCTACCAAGGTAATACCGCGCGAATCTTTTAATGCGCCGGCAAGAATTTCTGATGCAGAAGCAGACCCACCATTAATAAGAACTACAACGGGAGATTTTTCTAACAATCCACCTCCGTTAGAATCAAATTCATCTTTTTTCTTTCCATTACCATAATCTTCATACACAATAACTTTTCCCACAGGGATAAATTGTTCGGCAATATTTATAGATGCCCCCAATAATCCACCTGGGTTATTTCGCAAATCGATAATGAATTTTGTCAGACCTTGTTTTTTTCCCTCCTGAACTGCTTTAGTAAAGTCTGATTCAACGCTTCCAAAGAAATTCTGAATGCGTATGTATGCAATTAAGTCTGATTTTTTAGACCATTCAACACTCGATACAGTTATGGTTGCGCGTATAATAGTAAATTCCAATAAATTTCCTGTACCTGCTCGCTCAATCGTAAGTGTTACCGGAGTGCCTAGCGTTCCACGAATTTTAGTAACTGCATCTTCCACGGTCATATCAATAGTTGAAGTTCCATCAATGCGTACAATCTTATCACCTGCTTTTAATCCTATTTTTTCAGCTGGCATATCTTTTAAAGGCGCGATAATGACTATGCCTTTTTTATACCCTAATTCTGCGCCAATTCCACCAAACGAACCTTGAATATCTTGGTTGAATTTAGTGGCATCTGCGGGTTTAAAAAAGACTGTGTACGGATCTCCAAGAGATTTTAATAATCCTTCTGTTGCCCCATATACCATTTTTTGCGTATCCAAGTCCGAGTGACCTCTATATTTTTCCTGTACTATTCTCCAAGCATCCCACAACATACTAAAGTCTACGCCTTGTGGCATACCATTGGTAGATTGAGGTGATAAATCTATAGTTATAGTTTGTGTCTGAGTATTTTGTGTTAAAGGATTACCCGGTTCATAACTGTTAAAATCGGTTGCATTTACATCTATAATTGCTTTCCAGTCAAAACCCCGCGCATTAAACACTTCTGGCGAAGGAATCCATTGCTTTATGCCGTTTTCAATCGAATACAGATTATTTTCACCTTGTTTTTTTATTACACGCACCAAAGGATATCCATTAAGAATTTGTGCAGGAACTTCTTTAACTGAATTCCATGATAAATAATATGCGTTAAAGACATCCCCTGTTCTTATCCAATAGCGCATGCCATTAGATATCATATAAATTTTCGAATCTCCTTGCGCACGCAACAACAAAGGAGCAGTTTTGTTATTTGTCTGAGCAAAAGATGAGAGCGGAACAAGTAAGGCAAATAAAAATGCTATTACCGTAAGTCTTGAATAAAAAGTTTTCATAATGTGTTATCTAAAACATGTTGCAGATGCTGTATATCCTGCTTTTTTCGCATCATCAATAGTAGTAAAATATACCTTATTTTCTTCTTTGATGCGGTTTGAACAACTTACTTTATAATAATTTTTCCCATTTTTGCTTGCTACATATGCACCCGAAGTTTGAATGGGTGTTGGGGTATTTTTTTGAGAAACAGCATTTATTATATTAGCCTGAAGCGCAACAGGATTTTGATTTACCTGCCGTATTGTAAATGATTGGGAGGGGAAAAGGAAGTGTTGCGCATAAAGAATTCCAGAACCAAAAAAAAGAAAAGCAACCGCAATAAGACGCGTGCTATCCACTATGATGTCTGTATTTTCACGCCATAACACTGCAATCCTCATGCCTATTGACTTTATGTCCATACACCAGTATTATAGAAGAATCGTAAGGTTAATTCTAATATACTTATTAAGCAATGGCAACAGTAAAATCGGCTGGTTCGACCCGACTAGGTCGTGATTCAGCCTCAAAACGACTCGGTGTAAAATTGTTTGATGGACAGATTGCACAACCGGGAAATGTTCTCATTCGTCAGCGTGGTACACGATATCTTGCTGGTAAAAATGTACGCATGGGTTCAGATAATACCCTTTATAGCGTCACAGAAGGCGTTATAAAATTTACCAATAAAACGAAGAGACTTTTTAATGGTACATCTCGTGCAGCAAAAGTTATAAACGTTATCACCTCATAAATAACTTTGTTAAAAAAATACCCTCATAATGAGGGTATTTTTTTATTCTTGAATAACCGACACGGTAATATATGAAATTTGTCCGTGTGGTAATTTGATATCTACCTTGTGTTCCCCGAGTGTTTTTATATTGTGATCAAGAGTAATATTAGATTTGTCTAATGCAAAACCTTGCGCATTCAATAATTCTAAAATCTTTCCTGTACTTACCGATCCAAAGACCCCACCGTCTTTACCTGTTTTTATTGTTGCAATAACTTTTGTATCTTCAAGTTTCCGAGCAAGGTCAGAAACAGCATCAATTTCTTTTTGCTTGTGACGTTTTTTTGCTTCTTGAGCTTCATGAACATTATGCACTAATGCATCATCGGCTTGTTTTGCAAGCAAATTTTTAAAAAGGAAATTACGCGCATAGCCGTCTGACACGGTTTTTATTTCCCCTGCTTTACCTATCCCTGCTACGTCTTTTATAAATATCACGCGCATATAATTCTATTTAGTATTTATTACTTCCATTGCTTTATCCAATTGCGGGTCTTTATCCGCATCTCTATCTTCGGGTGTCATTGTAACTTCAATATCAGGATCAATACCCTGATCTTGTATTGATTTACCAGATGGTGTTAACCATTTTGCAATGGTAATTTTTAAAATAGTGTCTTGTGAAAGATCTAAAACCTCTTGAACAGAACCTTTTCCAAATGATTTTGTTCCAATAATTGTTGCATTTCGATTATCTTTTAATGCCCCCGCGAGAATTTCTGATGCCGAAGCAGAGCCCCCGTTAATTAAAACCACAACTGGCATATTTTGGAAATAATGATATCCTTTTGAACGATATTCATCGTTTTGTTTCCCATTGCCAAAATTTTCCGACACTACAATATCTCCTTGTGGGATAAAAAAACTTGCGGTTTCTACAGCAGAATCGAGATACCCTCCAGGATTATTTCGAACATCAAGCACGATTTTTTTTGCTCCGCTTGCAATAATTTGTCGCGCTGTTTTTTTAAACTCATTATCAATATTTCCTACGAATCCGTAGAGTTGAATATATGCAACGTCACCCTTTTTCTTCCAATCAACTGATGGAACGCTAATTACTTCTCGCGTAATAGAAAATGATTTTGGCTCAGAAAACCCGTCTCTAAAAATAGTAAGGTTTACTTTTGTGCCTACCTTTCCCCGTATCATCATAACCGCTTCTTCTAACGCAAGGCCTTCGGTAGAAGTAGCGTTAATTTTGAGAATTTTATCACCCGCAAGAATCCCAGATTTTTCAGCGGGGGTGTTTTTTAGTGGAGCAATAACGGTCAAAATGTCTTTTTTAAATCCAATTTCAGCGCCTATTCCGCTAAAATTACCCTCAATATCTTCGTTAAGTAGTTTTGCAGCTTCAGGTGGGAAAAACGCAGTATAGGGGTCTCCTGATGCTTTTATCATTCCCTCAATAGCACCATATACCATTTTTTGACGATCCAAACTTTCTTGATTGACGAATTTTTGCTCCAATCGATCCCATGCATCCCAGAATAGTGAAAAATCAACATCATTCCCAGAATGTTGCATGTTTGATACACCTTCTATTTTTAAACTAGAAGGGATCGTAGATTGTCCGGAAGCAAAACCCATCGCGTACACGAAAAATATTATAAACAGGCTACCTATAATTTTAATGGTGAATTTCATATTAGATGTAATGATGTGTCTTACCTTTGTATTTCCAAAAATACAATACCGCGCTTTGTAAATGAATCCATGTCATTTTATTTAATAGTATATCTAAAACGCCTAATGCATCAGAAGCTTTTCCATGCACATGATGCAATATCGCTTGGGGTACATATACAACGCTGTAGCCATTCTCCCAGAAACGTCGCGCCCAGTCAACGTCTTCAAAATACATAAAAAACCGTTCGTCCATGAGGCCTATTTTATTTAATGCTTCACGTGATACAAGCAACGCAGACCCCATTAACCAGTCTGTCTGTTGTGGAGCTTTTACTGACTCTATGTCTTTATCTTTTAACAAGAATCGTTCAGTTTCTTTTATTCCTTGTGGTAATTTTCCTAAAGGTGTTCGACGCGCAAGTATTGTAAAAGGTGTATAAAATCGAAACGCCGAATATTGATGATTACCTTGCATATCAAGTAATTTAGGACCAACCATTCCAATGCGAGACCGAGACCCTTCTTCTTTTAAGAACCGTGACATTTCATCGATGGCGCCTTCTGTTGCCACAATGTCATGATTTAATACAAGCACTTGATCTCCGCGTGTTTTAATAATTCCTGCATTAACCGCTTTTGGATAGCCGATGTTTTCAGAGAATGTGATATAGCTAACATCAGGATAGCGTTGTGCAAGTATTTTTTCCGACGTGCCGTCTGAAGCAGATCCCACAGCGATAATTTCAAATGGTGTTTTTTGTATTGTTTGATATAACGATTCAATACACCGTTCCAACATTTCAAGAGATTTATAATGAACAATAACAATTGAGAGCATACACCGCCCTTAGAAAGCACTGCGCGTAATCGCAATGATTTCGTTAGTATTAGTATTATGCATCATAGGTGTTTTCATGATAGTGATATAAGGCGGTAATTACCGTGCTTTCTAAGGGCGGGGCATACGTGTACTTATTTAAAGACATCACGAAATAATGAATGTATTTGCGTGTAATCTCCTAAACCTGCTTTTGGATATAAAATATAATTCGAACCTATAAATCCTTCTGCTAACAGACCCTTAGCTGTTGTGTCTAACGTTTTTATTATAAGAGAGCCTCCTGTAATTAATTTTATATAATTTAGCAACTTAAGTCCATCCATAAACCCAATATCTGTTTTTACTCCTTTTGCAATACTATCTAACATAGTATTTAACGTAACAGGATTAGCTAATATTCCCAAACTTGTTGCTTTTTTTGCAACCGCAATCAATACATCATGTTGACGCCGAGCGCGATCAAAATCGCTTGAAGAATAACGTGAGCGAGAATAATACAATGCAGTTTCACTATTCATATGATTCCATCCTTTTGGTACAAAAAATTCATATCCCCATTGTTGCTTTTCAATAAAATCATACGGGACATAAACATCTACGCCACCTAACGAATCAATAATTTTAATAAATGTAGGGAAATTAATAGCTACTGTATAATCAATATTTATTCCAGTTGCTTTTTCTACAGCAAGTCTACTTAAATCCAAACCATCGCCATAAACATTTTCACCGTATGCATAGGCAAAATTTATTTTTTCCATTTTTTCATAACGAGGTATCTGAATATACAAATCTCGCGGTATTGAAATAAGTGACGCCTTTTTTTCATCGGTCTTAATAGAAAGAACCATCATGGTGTCTGTGAGATTATCCCCCGCCTCAACATCCCCCTCTCCTCTCAAACCAAGAATAAGAATATCTATTCGATTTTTTTCTTGGGGTGTGTCGGTATTGTTAAGATGAATAGACTTACCAAAAACGTGATAATTAATATAAGAGAAAGTTTTTTCAACTTTAAGAAAAAAAACAAAGGCCAATAAAATAACCATTCCCGCAACAAAAAAACCAAGCCGTTTTTTAAACGACCATTTTTTCTTCTCTGCTTGATACGGTTTAATGACAGGAAATTCTCCCATTATTTATAGTGTTTTAATATGTTTTCTGACAAGTCTTAATTCAATTAATTAAACCAACGCTCCATGTCTTGACGAGTAACTTTCCTGTGCTTCATTATATAATACCGTTTTTTAAGCATTTGTGGTGCATACGCTAACATCCACGGTAAAGCTCTTAAAGTATACGACTCAAATAGTAAAATGTAAATGAAAAGCTGTAATTCGCGCCATAGGAAAAAACGCACATCTTTTACTTCTGAAAATACAAAATCATTCTTTATAAATGTACAGTGGATGTTGCGCCAATCTAGCATGCGTTTGTGTGCTGGAACGCTTTTGCGAAGCGCTATAAAATCCCATCTACTTGCGCTTAATCGCTTTGTAGTGGAACGATCGTGCCACGCAATAACATTGGGAGCAAAATAACTTTTCCA
>CAYVXI010000008.1:0-2879 GCA_964455595.1 uncultured Candidatus Saccharibacteria bacterium
ATTTGCGCGAGAGAGAAATGTTGGTTGGAGAATAGATTATTTTTTTGTAAGTCCCGATTTGAAGCCTAGACTCAAATCAGCGCACATATTTGAAAACGTACTCGGTTCAGACCACTGCCCTCTTGGTATAGATATAACGTAGAGTTTTATAAAGGACATTTATCCACAGATGTCCTTTACATGTCTTTTATACATGCTATTCTTTTACTTAGGTGCAATTTTGATTCGCTCTCGAATTAATAACGTGCACGCAATTTGTTCTTCGTAAAGAGAAGCCACAATCTCTTGAAAAAGATTCAATCGGATAAAAACGAGAAACAGGGTATACATATCACACCCTACAGTAAAATTTAAGCTTGGGTATGGACCCATAGTTTCACGTGAACCCTT
Source organism: uncultured Candidatus Saccharibacteria bacterium (assembly GCA_964455595.1). Taxonomy (GTDB): domain Bacteria; phylum Patescibacteriota; class Minisyncoccia; order GWC2-36-17; family WO2-46-25; genus WO2-46-25. Next base: position 391 of record CAYVXI010000008.1, read on the forward strand.
CCGAGCGATCTTTTTATTAACCGCTCAGAACGGATTTCCCACTTAGTCTCCTTCTCTGAGCGGTTTTTCTTTGCTTGTTTTTTTATTTAACCCAATATTTATCCCTGATTTTTTTTATAGCCTCCTGCTCTTCTGCTTCTTTTTTCATTCTTGCTAGATGACCCCGCTGTTCCAAATCTTTCTCGCTCATTTTTGAAAATTCAAGAGCTTTTTCCCCTAGATATTCAGGGGTATTGAGCTTGGGATCCTCCATAACCTCTTCAAGCAAAGCATGCAAAATATGGCCTATTTTAGGCCCAGGACTGATGTTAGCTACTTCCATCACCTTACTCCCGTCAATCTTTAGCATGCCTACGGTTACAGGATCATGCATGACTTCTTCAATCATCGCCTTGTATTTTCTGAGGCGATACGGATGTTCTTTTGGTCGTCCTGTACCAATTCGGTCGCATGCTCGCACATTCATTAAATCCCAAATGTTTTCTACTCCAACGTTGCGCAATAAGCGCCTCACCGACGAAAGGGTTATTTGATCGGTGTCAGAGAAGAACATATGCCATCTGATCAACTTTACTACGGTATCAATAGTTTTCATGGGAAACATGAGCCGTGCAAGAATCTTAGTAGCCATTTTCCCTCCCACAACATCATGGCCGTGGAATGTCCAGTCTTTCTTTTCTTCAGACCAGAGTCGTACAGCTGGTTTCGCAACATCATGTAGCAATGCTGCGAGGCGAATATTTAAAGACCATTTATTTTTTGCTGCATGTTGAAGTGTTCGAAGTAGATGTTCCCATACATCATATGCGTGTGCTTTGTTTTGTTTAACGCCAATTCCCTCTTCAATTTCAGGTAAAAATAGTTTTAAGATCCCGTATTCATGACAAAGCATGATTCCGTACATTGGTCTTTCAGACAGGAGTATTCTTATGAATTCATCTCTAATTCTTTCACATGAAACATGAGACAGGTGTTTTGCATTATTTCTAATCGCTTCTTCAGTTTCTTTGTTGATCAAGAAATCAAGTTCGGTGGCTATGCGGACTGCTCGCATAATGCGTAAAGCATCTTCAGCGAATCTTTCATCAGGGTTCCCCACAGTGCGCAATGTCTTTTTAGAAATATCCACATGTCCTTTATGAGGATCAATAATATGTCCTTTATACTTTCCATGTCCGATAGATTGTTTAAGTTCAAGTTTGAGTGCGATTGCGTTGATAGTGAAATCCCTCCGGTCCAAATCTTCTTCCAACTTTTTTCCAAACTTGACTTCGTCAGGGTGTCTGCGATTTGAGTATTTTGATTCTAATCGATACGGAGTCACTTCTACTACTTTCAGTGTCGGATCTTCCGTTGATTCATTAACCACCCCAACCGTACCATATTCGTTCTCATAGAATGTTTTTGGGAACGCTTTAATGATTTCTTCTGGGGTTGCATTTGTCGTTACATCCCAATCTTTAGGCTTGATACCAATCAGTAGGTCTCTGACGCATCCCCCCACCAAATACGCCTCAAAGTCCTTATTTTCAAGGGTTTTTACGACATTCGCAATCTCTTCTGGAATTGAAAAAATGTTTTCCTTTGCCATGACCTTATTTTATCAACAATTAAGCTTTTTTACATCAATACAGCCATATATAATTACTGTATGAAATCGAAGGTTCGTGCAAAGAATGAAGCTATACATATGCGGAAACAAGGTATGAGCTATCGAGAAATACAAAACATTATTCCTGTGTCTAAAAGCACGTTGTCAAACTGGTTAAAATATCTTGAATTGAATGATGCAGAGCTTAGCTTTCTTGAATCAAGAATACAGATGCGAAAGGACGGCGCTCGGCTACGGTCTAGTATAACTAATAGAAACCGTAGGATAGAAAGAGAGCGAATTGTTTTCGAGGAGTCATCCAAGTTATTCAACATTTTGATTAGCGATAGATTTTTTGTTGCAGGTCTGTGTCTTTATTGGGCAGAGGGAGGGAAGAAAAGCGGAACTTTTCAGTTTGTAAACTCCGATCCTGAAATGGTTACCTTCATGATTGAATGGATAGAAAAATTTATGGGAGTTTCAAGAGGAAATCTAAAATATAGATTATTTATCCATCGTCTGTATGCCGAGGAGAAATGTGAGGTTTATTGGGCAAATCTCATTGGAATATCATCAGAAATGTTTTTCCCAACAATATACAAGCCTACGATTCATTCTATAAAGAAGAACCCCCTATATAAAGGGTGTATCAAAATCCACTTAGATGGTGTATATTGGCTTAGAAAAGTTATGGCTTGGCATAAGCTTTTTTTGGTCTATTTCAAGAACAATAAGTTGTTTGAAAATGCGCCCGTAGCTCAAAGGATAGAGCGCTTGGCTTCGAACCAAGAGGTTGCAGGTTCGAGTCCTGCCGGGCGTACCAAATTGGACTTTGAGATTTGAACGGCCAGGCCATTATTTTTTTTCATTTGCGGGTATGGTTTAGTGGTAGAATGTG
>CAYVXI010000009.1:0-10014 GCA_964455595.1 uncultured Candidatus Saccharibacteria bacterium
TCTCTGGATCAGCTTAAACAGATACGGAAAAAGAAATAAACTCCAGATCAAAAGCAACACGCCGCAAACGCATGCACAGAGAAAGAAGAAGGCGAAAAAAATCATCGCAACACTCACAAAACTGTTCCCGCATGCAGGAATGATGTTGCGTTATAAAAACAATTGGGAATTGTTGGTTGCAGTAATGCTGTCTGCTCAATGTACCGATAAAAAAGTTAATGAAGTTACAGAAAAATTATTTAAAAAATATAAGACGCTGGATGACTATAGTGATATAGCACCAAAAGAATTTGAAAAAGATATATATCAAACAGGATTTTTTCGAACAAAAACAAAACATATTCTTGCATCTGCAAAAATAGTAAAAGAAAAGTTCCACGGGAGAATTCCTAAAACAATGTCAGAAATGTTGCTATTACCGGGAGTGGCGCGCAAAACAGCAAATGTTGTTTTGGGAAATGCGTTTGGGGTGGTAGAAGGCATTGCAGTGGATACACATGTAAAACGAATTGCGCGTGTTATTGGACTTACAAAAAACGAAAACCCAGAAAAGATAGAACAAGATTTAATGAATATTGTACCGAGGAAAGATTGGTTTCGTTTAACGTATTTATTTATAGAATATGGGAGAAAATACTGTCCCGCACGCAAACATAATCATGCCCAATGTCCACTTTCAAAAATAACAAAATCATGATAGAATAGTAATAATATGGTAGCTAAAATCATTAAATTTTTCGACAAGTTTGAGGATAAGGTGCGTGCTTCTTTGAGCAAGCACCCTATTTTATACGCATTATTGGGAGGTGTTGCGATTGTGCTTTTTTGGCGTGGCGTATGGATGATTGCCGATCAATTACCGTTTATGACAGGTCCTGTATCGGTGGCTATAAGTATTAGTATTTTATTAGGAAGTGGCTTGTTTGTGTCGTTTTTTATTGGTGATCGTATAATATTATCAGGTTTGAGAGGAGAGAAAAAATTAGCGGAAAAAACAGAAGAAGAAGTTAAATCAGAAGAAAACATTATGAAAGATATTGAAATTAAACTAGATCGTATTGAAAGAAATCTGGAGGAATTGAATCATCGAAAATGACGATTCCACGTTTTTTTATCACTCAAAAGATTCAAGAAGATGCTTCACGCATAACACTTCAGGATTCATCTGTAGCGTATCAAGTAAAAAAAGTCCTGCGCAAAAAAGAGGGCTCTGAGATTATGTTGCTAGATGGTTCTGGATTTGAATATCTTTGTGTTATCTCTTCTTTATCTTCTGTATTGTTAGAATTGGAAATAGTAGAAAAGAAAAAAAACACAAACGAATCCATGCGTCCTGTTAGGTTATATCAAAGCATTATCAAAAAAGACAAGATGGAGTGGGTTTTTGAAAAATGCACAGAAATAGGAGTGTCTGAATTTACACCCATTCTTGCGGAACATTCAGTAAAACTTAAAATTAATGAGGAGCGTTCTCGACATATAATTCGTGAAGCATCCGAACAATCTCGACGCGGGAAAATTCCTGTATTGACCGATACCGTATCTTTTTCAAAAGCTATTTCGGAAATTAATCTAAAAGAAAATTCACTTACCATAGTTGCACATAATACAGGAAATTATCCCCACATTAAAGATGTTCTTGTAAAAGAAAAAAATAACCGTCCGGTAAATTTGTTTATTGGTCCTGAAGGAGGTTTTAGTGAATCTGAAATAGAGGTTTTTCAAAAACAAGAATGTACATTTGTTTCTTTAGGTGTAACAACATTACGCAGTGAAACAGCTGCTGTGGTAGCTTCACTTTTTTCTATTACATAAAATCATGAAGAATAAACTTCCATTTTATTTTGATAGTATAATAATTTTTCTTATAGCATTATTTCTTGTGCTTGGGTTTTTTTCTTCTTTTAAGGGTTTGCCATGGTGGCATACAGCTAATGTTGTCGTGTCACTTTTGGGAAGTATACCGACGTTTATTACGATGCTTCGTGCTTTAGCAAAATTCCGCATAACCATCGATGTATTTACTGCGGTTGCGCTTGGTGCTGCTTTGTATTTTAGTCCTGATATCCGTTCCGCAGAATATATTATTCTCATGCTTTCATCGGCACGTTTGGTGGATTATTTCACGCAAGGAAGAACCAAGAATGCAATCAGCGCGCTTCTTGATCTAAAGCCAAAATCTGCACGTTTAGTAAAAGGAGAAGAGGAGGTTATGGTACCCCTTGAAGATGTGAAGGTAGGAGAAATAGTGATGGTACAAAATGGCGAGAAGATTCCGGTAGATGGTATTGTGGAAAAAGGAGAAGCTTTGGTAAATGAATCATCACTGTCGGGTGAATCCCGTCAGGTTTTAAAACGTACGAAGGATAAAGTCTTTGCTTCTACTATAAATGAGAACGGGACGTTATATATTAAGACAGAAAAAATTGGGAAAGATACGGTACTTTCAAAAATTATTGAAATGGTCCAGACCGCGCAGGTAACCAAAGCACCCATGCAGCGAACCGCAGATACATTTGCGGCATGGTTTTTGCCTATTTCATTAGCAGTGGTTGGTGGTGTTTTGTATTTTACCGGAGACGTTGCAAAAAGCATTGCGTTATTATTGGTAATTTGCGCAGATGAAATAGTTGTTGCTACGCCGATTGCAATATTAGCAGGAATCGGTCAGGCAGCGCGTAATGGCGTTATTATAAAGGGCGGTGTTCATTTGGAAGCTCTTTCGCGTATTAATGCTATTGTGTTGGATAAAACAGGAACGCTAACCTATGGGCGACAAGATATTTCCTTTATCCGAACGTTTTGGGGAGCTGGTGAAGAAACGGTTATATCTCTTGCTGCCATGGCCGAAAAACATTCCGAACATTCATTAGCGCGAACAATTGTAGAATATGCCAGAATAAGAAACATCGCTTATGAAACACCTGACGAATTTGAAGTAATAAGCGGTAAGGGAGTTATTGCAAAACATAATGGAGAAACAGTATTGGTGGGGAACGAACGATTTATTCAAGAACATAACTTACATATTCAAGAGGAAATTTCACAGCATATTTTAGATGAATCTGTTAAAGGTGCGACGCCTGTAATTATAGCTAAAGGACTTAAAATTATTGGTATTATTTCTATTACCGATTCACCGCGGTCGTCTGCTAAAGAAGCGATAAAACAAATGCATGATTTAGGGATTAAAGACGTGATAATGATGACAGGAGATAATGATGAGGTTGCCGCACAGACAGCAAAATTTCTACATATTGATTCGTATCATGCACAGATGCTCCCTGAAGATAAATTCAAAAAAGTGAAAGAAATGGTTGATGGAGGAAAAAGAGTTATTATGGTTGGAGACGGCGTCAATGACGCACCCGCGCTGTCCATAGCCGATGTAGGAATTGCTATGGGTGTTATAGGGACCGATGTTGCAATTGAAGCTGCAGACATTGCCTTGATGAACGACCAGCTAGAAAAAATTCCAGAAGTTATTGCGCTTTCCCGTCGTGTTATGAATGTTATTAAGGGAAATATCTTTTTATGGATTGCATTTAATGTTGTTGGAATGACTTTAGTATTCATAGGAATTATTGGTCCAGTTGGAGCTGCGTTGTATAATTTTTTGACTGATTTTATTCCATTAGGAAATTCGTTGCGTTTATTTAAACGAGAGAGAAAAACACAATTTTAAGTATAGTGATATGGAACGTGAATATGTTCAACTAAAAACAAAAGACGGCGTGGAATTATACGGAACATATTTCCACGCCGAAAAAAACGATGCGCCAGCGGTTGTTTTATTGCACATGATGCCTGCCAATAAAGAATCATGGGAAGTTTTTCAGGAGATGCTTGCAGAAAATGGATTTCAATCTCTTGCTATAGATTTACGGGGACACGGTGAATCCGTTTTTCAAAATGGAGAACTACTAGATTATCAAGAATTTACCCTTGAAGAGCATCGTGCAAAAATATACGATGCAGAAGCCGCAACCGATTTTTTTATTAAAAAAGGTTTATCACCAGATCGTATTGCATTGGTAGGAGCGTCTATTGGGGCTAGTCTTTCTTTGTGGCAACAGATTAGGCATTCTGATATAAAAACTTCTGTTTTGCTTTCACCGGGGCTTTCCTATAAAGAAATTATGACTCTTGAATTTGCGACAAAACTTACCCCCACACAGAATGTGTTTATTGTTGCTTCAAAAGATGATGATGGGGGATGGGAATATCCAGCTGGAAAAATGGCTGAAATGATATATGAAAAACTGCCATGTATAAATAAAAAATTGACTATCGTAGAAGGAAAAAAACACGGAACAAAATTATTCGTAGAGCACCCAGGACTGGAACATGAGATAATAAAATGGTTAACTGATATATACCTATAAACATATGTTATTTGGACCACACGTATCAATTGCAGGGGGAATAGACAAAGCACCAGAACGCTCAGCAGAGTTGGGCGGGGAAGTGTTTCAGATTTTTTCGCGTGGACCTCAGGGTGGTACACCACCGGCAATAGATAATGAATTAATTGAGCGTTTACATAGTAACCTTAAAACATTCAAACAAAAGGAGTTTTTTATCCACGCTCCCTATATTATTAATTTAGCATCCCAAGAACAACGCATAGTAGATAATTCAGTGCGTATTATTAAAGAAGAAATGGAACGGGGGAGTTTATTGGGAGCTAAATACGTTATGATACATGTTGGTTCTGCAAAGGAGATGGAGACTAAAGAAGCAGATACATATGCCGCAGACAATATCAAACGGATATTAGACAAAGAATTCAAGACACAATTGTTATTAGAAATATCTGCAGGTGCGGGGAATGTTATTGGAAGTACGTTTGAGAGCCTCGCCTTTTTTATAAAGTATCTGAAAGACTATCCGTTGGGGATTTGTTTAGATACTGCGCATATGTTTGCAGGGGGTTATGATTTGCGCAATAGAGTATTAGTAAAAAAGACATTTGATACGTTTGATGAGATTGTTGGAATGAAGCATTTAAAAATGTTTCATCTCAATGACTCCAAAGTTGGATTAGGAGAAAAAAAGGATAGACACGAGCACATTGGAGATGGTCACATCGGATTGAAAGGTTTTGAAGCGCTGGCAGAAGATAAGCGTCTAGAAAAATATAGTTTTATTTTAGAAACCCAACACGACAAAGTCGCAAAAGATATTGCGATTATGAAGAAATTTCGGGATAAAAACATATGAAAATGGCGCTGGAATTCACTATTGAAAAAAAGCTGAAAGGAGCTTTGGGAAGAGCTGGTATGCTGCGTACTGGGCACGGTGTCATAGAGACACCGGCGTTTGTTCCTGTCGGGACCGCAGCAACAGTAAAGTCGCTTACTCCCGAAGAAGTTTCCGGTCTTGGCGGTCAGGTTATTTTGGCAAACACCTATCATTTGTATCTGCGCCCGGGGGACGACGTGATAGCCAAAGCGGGCGGATTGGGGAAATTCATGAACTATGACGGCCCGACCATGACAGACTCGGGAGGTTTTCAGGTTTTTTCATTGGGATTGGGAAACAAAAAAGGAGTAAGTAAGATTGTGAAAGAAGGTGCAATTGAACAGAAAGAAAAAAACAACAACGAAGAAGAACCAAAATTAGTAAAGATAGATGATGATGGCGTGACATTTACATCTCATTTAGATGGAAGCACGCACCGTTTTACGCCAGAGCGTTCTATTGCCGTACAGGAAAATATCGGCGCGGATATTATTTTTGCGTTTGATGAATGCACTTCGCCTTTGGTATCAGAAGAATATATGCGTGAATCTCTTGATCGCACGCACCGCTGGGCTCAACGGTCGCTTGATGCGCACACGCGCAAAGATCAGGCGCTGTACGGCATTGTACAGGGAGGGCGTTCAAAAGAACTACGAGAAGAAAGCGCGCGTTTTGTTGGAAGTTTAGCATTCGACGGTTTTGGCATCGGTGGATCGTTCGACAAAGAAGATATGGTGTCTATTGTGGAACTGGTTAATACAATTTTACCCGAGAACAAACCACGTCACATGCTTGGCATCGGTGAGGTGGAAGATAATAATGAAGGCGAAGAACGGGGGATTGATACATTTGATTGTGTTTTGCCTACGCGCTTGGCTCGTAATGGGACGTTACTGACTTCACAAGGAAGATTTGATGTAATGAAAGTAGAAAACAAACTACAATTTGAACCGCTCATGGAAGGGTGTAATTGTTATACATGCGCTAACTATACTAAAGCGTATGTGCATCATTTATTTAAAGCAAAAGAAATTCTTGGTCATCGTCTCGCTTCTATTCATAATTTGCATTTTATGGTGAATCTCGTGAAGCAAATACGCCAATCCATATTAAACGACACCTTCTTCGACTATAAAAAACAGTTTCTTGCCGATTATAAAAAGAATGGCGTGTTTTAAGTATACATTTAGGGCAGTTCCTCTTGAAGAACCGCCTGTCGTTTTGCTCCTGCGACAAAACGCAGTCTTGCTCTCGTTCCGTCTGCTCCCTTCCATTCTGTCATTTGTTTTCTATTCCCCGATGCTTGACCTTAGTAAACAAATGACAGAATGAAAGGGAGACCAAGCCAGACTGGAACTTACGAGACATTCTTCAAGAGGAATTGCCTTATATGTATAGAGTAAGGTTGTAGGACATTGAAATTATTATTACAACCTTTTTTAGTTAGCAAATACTAAACATTTTTGATATGATAAGAGAAAGAAGTATAATGAAAATTTTCTTTTTTATCACCCGAGGATTTGAATGGTATTTTTAAAAAAACATGAAACAGAAAAATAAACTTGTTGAAATTACGTTGGAATTGTTAAAAGATGAAATTAAAGGAGATATAAAAAATGCTCTTTTAAAAATGCACCTTAAGTATTCTATGACCTGGGTTTATAAAACTTCAAAAGGTGTTTTATTTCCTTCTGTTGATTACCGTACAATAAAGAAAGCAATGAAAGAGTCATATCAAATAGCTGGGAGACAATATGAAATAAAAAACATAGCAGAAGGGGACGGTGTTGTAATGGTGGAAATGATTGAAAGTTATCCTGATCAAGATTCAAAAAAGATTTATCGAACCCCACTTGTAATTGTCCTTGAATTTGAAGACGATAAAGTTATTACAGGTAGGCATTATTGCGACCCGCGGTTATCCTACACAGGATTAACTCTACAGGGTGTTGCTAAAGCTTTCAAGAAAAAAAGAAAGTCTCAAACATTAAAATAGACACTATTCATTGACTTTTTTCGTTTTTTGATGGTATGCTGAAGGCATTAGCATGGAGAAAATGCCTTCACAGCGCGTCAAAGAGTTTTCCATTTTTTCAACAAGCCTAGAGCTTGGTTTTTATTTAAGTATACCCGTCATTGTCGGTGCTCTTGTTGGAAAAATGTGTGACGGATGGTTTGATACAAGACCGTGGTTTCTCGTTCTCGGAACGGTTGCCGGTATTGCCATTGCAACTGCCATAACGGTTAGAAGGGTAACGGCAATGATTACAAAAGTAGACGAAGAATACGAACAAGAGAAACAAGAAAAGGAAAAATTATTGAAATGAGTTTTATTTAATGAATTTACATATTGCCATTGTTCCGGAAAAAATTGCGGAATTTGCAGGCATCCCTATTACCAATACTCTTATTACCACTATCGTTGTTACGATAGTATTAGTAGTTTTTGCATTCTTTTTTTCTCGCACGATTACCTTACGTCCGGGTAAAATTCAGAATTTTATTGAAATGATATTTGAATATATCTTTGATTTTATGGAAGAGGTGCTTGGCAGCCGGAAATTGGTGACGACGTATTTTCCGCTGGTTGCCACGCTCTTTTTATTCATCTGGACGTCCAACTGGATGGAATTTATTCCGGGAGTTGGAAGTTTGGGAGTGCAAGGAGAGTGTGGTAAAGCAATATGCAAACCTTTGTTGCGTTCGGTAAATACCGATTTGAATGTGACTATTGCTCTTGCCTTTATATCTGTTATTATGACGGAAGTATCAGGTCTTCGTGCCTTAGGATTTTCTTATTTAAAGAAATTCTTCAATTTTTCGGGACCCTTGAATTTTTTCATAGGTCTGATAGAATTGGTCAGTGAAATGGCGCGTTTGGTCTCGTTTTCTTTCCGGTTGTTCGGTAATGTATTTGCGGGGGAGGTACTTATTATAGTACTTATTGCGTTCCTGCCGGTAGCACTTCCCGTGCCGTTCATGCTGTTTGAATTGTTCGTCGGATTCATTCAGGCAGCCATCTTCGCGCTTTTGACGCTATTTTTCATAAAAATAGCTATTACCCCACTAGAACATTAATCATAATTAACTAATTTCAGAATCTAGAAGCTAGAATCTGGAAAATAGAATAAAGATAAGGAACGCTTTATTTTTCTTCTACTTTCTACTTACTAGATTCTACTTTCTATACACATATGGATTTAGAATCAGCAAAAGTGTTAGGACAGGAAGCAGCAAAATTATTGGGCATGGGTCTTGCGATGGGTCTTGGTGCTCTCGGTCCTGGTATTGGCATTGGCATCATCGTTGGACGCGCCATCGAAGCGATCGGGCGCAACCCGGAAGCCTCGGGCAAAGTGCAGGCAACCATGTTCATCGGCATCGCGTTCACTGAAGCGCTTGCCATTTTTGCTTTGGTCACCGCATTCATGATCCGTTACGCATAATAATCCAGTTCGGCATGGATCTTTTTTCTAAACTCGGCATAGACTGGCGATTACTTATTATCCAAATTGTGAATTTTGGGATTTTGTTGTTTATTTTGAAAAGGTATCTTTACAAGCCTATTATCGACATGTTGGAAAAACGAAGAGAACGTGTGCAAGAAAATGTAGACTTGAATGAGAAGATAAAAAAAGAAATCAACGATTTTGAACAAGAAAAAGCAAACCAGATGGAACAGGTAAAGAACGAAGCTAAAAATATCATTTCACTCGCAAGTCAGCGTGCACAGGAATTAGAAGCTAAAGCAAACGAAGAAGCTAAGGCAAAATCTGATGCGACGTTAGAACAGGCTCGAAAAGTAATTGGTGAAGAAAAAAGCAAGATAATTGAAGAAGCACGGAAAGAAATAGCCGAATTGGTTGTAGATGCAACTGAAAAGCTATTAGAAAAATCTGCACAAGGCAAAGAAGGTCAAGAATTTATTAAGAGTCATCTAAAAAACAAGTAATGAAATTCACCGCACGAAATTATGCACGATTCTTACATACTCTGCTTGAAACAGCAGGGGATAATAACAAAGACGCTGCAATGAGTGCTTTTCTGAAACTCTTGGAAAAACACAAACAGATGCGTCTTTTAGAACGTATTGTGCGTGAATACGAACGCTTTCTGTTACAAAATGATGCATTACCGATGCTTTCAGTAAAGACGAGAGAAAAATTATCTGAAGACATAAAAGATTCTATTCGTACAAAATTTGATTTACCAGCTAATGTGCCAGTACAAGAATCAATTGACGAAGCAATCATCGGAGGCTTAGTCATTAAATATAATAATATGTTGTTTGATTTTTCATTGCAGAATCGCTTAACAAAACTTAAACAACAACTAACCCGTTAAGAATTTTATTTATACATCTATGAACACAGACACCATAATTCAAAAACTGAAAAAAGAAATTACCGATTTTAAAACTGATTCCAAAATGGAAAAAGTGGGAACCGTGCTTGAAGTGGGTGATGGTGTGGTAAAAATCGCAGGACTTTTTGATGCAGTTGCGTCTGAAATGGTGGTGTTCCAGACGCAAGATGGATCTCAATTATACGGACTTGCACTTAACCTGGAAGAAGACCAGGTAGGGGCTATTGTCTTTGGAGAATATCAAAAAATTAAAGAAGGTGACGTAGTAAAATCTACCGGAACCGTTTTGTCAGTTCCTGTAGGTGGAGCATTTTTAGGAAGAGTGGTTAATGCACTTTTGGACCCCGTAGATGGAAAGGGTACTGTTAAAGAAAATGCAATGTATCCAGTGGAAAAAATTGCACC
>CAYVXI010000010.1:0-11211 GCA_964455595.1 uncultured Candidatus Saccharibacteria bacterium
ACAGATAAATCAGAAATACTGAAAGAATATCTAGATTCATTTGAGCAAGATTTTAATGAATTTGTTTCAGTTTTATTTTCTACACCATCGCTTTTGGATAGATTAGAAACAACTGGACGATTAAAATATCAAACCGCATTGGATTATGATACTGTTGGGGTCGTTGCCCGCGCATCCAATCTGAAACGCGACGCCCGCAAAGATTTTCCAAACGAATGGTGGCGTCACATGCAGTTTTCTATTCCTACTTTTGAGGCAGGAGATGTATTTGCTCGCTTTCAAGTACGTGTAGAAGAAGTGCGACAATCAATAAAAATTATTAAAACAGCTCTTGCTCAACTACCCGATGGTGAACCTATTGTAGTAAAATCATCTCATGCAATGAAAGAAGGGGAATGTGCGATAAGCATTGTCGAAGGATGGCGGGGTGAACTGGTACATATGGTTATCGCGGGACCAAATAATTCGCTGTATCGCGTTAAAGTCAGGGACGCATCATTCCTGAACTGGCCGACGCTTTCACGAGCTATTTTAAATAATATCGTTCCCGATTTTCCTATATGCAATAAAAGCTATAACATGTCGTATGCCGGCAACGACCTGTAAGGACTTGACCCCGTTAGAAGTCTTACAAGCAAAATTGTTAGAATTATCATTGTGTGCGTGCGATAATGGGGTACGCCAGATAAATCAATGTAAGACTTCTAATGGGGTTGACAAAACAGCTAAAAAGGTTGTATAATATATACTTACGTGAGTCAAAGGTGGATAACTGAATTGACGCATTTCCACTGATGTTATAGACTACAACACGCTGTTTGTACTTTGAAAACCATTGTATCGAAAACAACTCAACCACCAAAGGAGGCAGTATGCTGGAAATGAAATTGACCGCTGAAGAACGGGGTGTGATAAAAATTCTTCAAGAGGCCGGACTGTTGCACTGCATGGATAGACAACATTTCGAAAATGAAAAAAAAGAAGACGTGGTTATTGTTTCCTGCAGCGACGGACGACAGTTCCTGCGCGGTATCGCAATACCATTCATGAAAATGTATGATGAAAAAAAGCAAATTGCTTTCCATCCGTTGACTAGGCATGGCGGTACGCTTATTTTCAGTGAGAATTCACCTTTGATTCCACAAGGAAGCACCATGGTGGAAGATTTCGTTCGTGAATTCGATGAAGCAGTAAAATGGGGATATGGCGTATGTTGTCTTATAGGTCACATTCCATGCGGGAAGGCAAGGGAGCACGGAATGCACCCTTTGCATGTAGTTGATTCAATCATGTCCGCAAAGCGGAAACTTAAGAAACAGCAAGGAGAAAATGTTTCCATTGCCTGTTTTCTGCAGATAGCGGATGGCGATGGCTGGAAGGATATTTACCGCATTCCCTATAGCGATTATCTCTCTTGGAGAGATATCCATACTGATGCTGTTATCGATAAAATGATAGAAGAAATGAAACCACCATGTGAGTAACATGTTTGTTACTTTATTGGACAACCTCCGCAATGTGGGGGTTGTTTTTTTATAAAAATCGTTATATTCTATATACATATATTATAATTCAGAATAACATCATGACTACATTATTTCTCATTTTAGCAGCAGTGTTTCTTATGGGTGCTGTGTTTGGGCTTATTGCTTCAAAAATAGCATTCGCAGGACTTTTGATTGTCATTGGTATTTGGTTTATCGCAATGTACAATCAGTTCGTCCAGCTGACCAACCGCGTTAAAGAAGCGTGGTCGGATATTGAAGTGCAGATGAAGCGTCGATATGATTTGATTCCAAATTTAATGGAAACAGTAAAAGGATATGCAGCGCACGAAAAAGATGTTTTTGAAAATGTTACTAAAGCCCGCGCGGCAGCTATTGGGGCGCAAGGCATGGAAGGTAAAGTGCAAGCAGAAAATATGCTTTCGGGAGCATTGAAATCGTTGTTTGCAGTAGCAGAAGCATACCCACAATTACGCGCAAACGAAAACTTTTTAAATTTGCAGAATGAATTAACCGATACAGAAGATAAGATTCAGGCAGCACGTCGATTCTATAACGGCAATGTAAGAGACTTTAATACGCTTTTACAGATATTTCCTCAGAATGTTATTGCGAAGATGTTTGGTTTTAAGTCTTCTGAATTCTTTGGTCTTGATGAAAGCGAACAGGCTGCAAAACAGCCCATTAAAGTTAGCTTTTAACTCTCGGAGTATTCCTAAAAGCTATGGCAACTATTTATACGCATCAGACTGAAAATGTTACAAAAACATGGATACTAATGTCCGTGTTTTTAGGTTTTGTTATCGTTGTCGGGTTTGTGTTTTCTCAAGCAATGCAATCTTCGGGCATTTTGTATGGCGCGGTTATTTTTGCCCTTGTTATGAATGTTGGCAGTTACTGGTATTCTGATAAATTAGTCTTAATGATGTCTGGTGCAAAACCAGTTCAGAAAAAAGATGCACCCGAATTGTACCGTATCGTAGAAAATCTTGCTATTACCGCAGGACTTCCCACGCCCAGAGTCTTTATCATTGAATCGCAGGCTCCTAATGCGTTTGCCACAGGAAGAGACGCAAACCATGCTGTTGTGGCAGTCACGACCGGAATAGTAGCGCTTTTAGATAAACAAGAATTAGAGGGTGTATTAGCGCATGAATTATCGCATATTGGCAACAAAGACATGTTGGTTTCCACAGTTGCGGTTGTGCTTGTGGGGTTTATTGCTCTGTTGTCTGATTTTTTTATGCGCTGGACATGGTTTGGTGGTGGTAGAAATAACAACCGTGAAGACAATCGATTGCAGGGAATTTTAATGATTGTAGGTATCATGCTTGCTATTTTAGCTCCCATTGCGGCATCATTGATGCAATTAGCCGTATCGCGCAGACGTGAATCACTTGCCGATGCTTCTGGTGCGTTATTGACTCGTAATCCTGGAGCATTAGCAAGTGCGCTGTTAAAAATATCACAGGACCCGCGTCCTCTGCAGACGGCAAACAACGCTACGGCGCATCTTTTTATCGTCAATCCGTTCAAAGGAGCGGCTGCTACGAAATTTCTTGCCAAAATGTTCATGACGCACCCACCGGTAGAAGAACGCGTGAAAGCACTGCGCGAAATGGATACATCAGGCAGATAAAAACATCTATATCTATAATGAATAAAACTCCGCTTCACAAAAATCTTGCTGCTGGGCGATGGTTCGAGCTTTCGCTTATGGAACAGCTGGGAAATATCGGGAGCGAAGTAAGCCGTGCCCAGAGCGCGCAAGGAAAAGATGCGGTTCGTTTCCAGAACGCGACAGACCGCGCGCTGGAGCTTTTCGATCTGACGCTTTCCGATATGCGCTGGAAAGGCCGCTTGACGGAAGTGGGGCGCGCGCGGGAGGTGTTTTGCGATGCGGTGCTTGGCGGCAAAGAATACGGCAGTTCGCTTGACGACAGCAACCGCTATTTTACGCAGTTTGCCATTGCCGCGAGGCAGAAATAGTTTTTTGGAGGGTTCGCATAGTGGTCGAGTGCGCTCGCTTGGAAAGCGGGTATACCGCAAGGTATCGAGGGTTCGAATCCCTCACCCTCCGCATTGCCTGAATATGATATACTGTCGGGAGAAAGCGGGTATACCGCTAGGTATCGAGGGTTCGAATCTTCCCGTTTTGTCTGAAGCACAGCGAAGTTACAAAACGCAATCCCGCTCCGAGCGGGGCCTCACCCTCCGCCAAAATTGAGAAAATCGCCCAATTGTTGGGGTATCAGGCGACGAGCTTTTGAAATAAATATCTTATGACTAGGAAAAAACTGTTTGCGGGAAGAAAAATCGTTATTGCCACAATGCACAAAAAAGAGCGTGTTATTGCCCCGTTGCTTGAACAACAACTCGGCGTCACAGCCATTATCGCTGATGGTCTTAATACTGATAAATTTGGAACTTTTACCAGAGAAATTAAAAGGACGGGTAGCCAACTGGAGGTGGCGAGAAAGAAGGCATATGCGGCTATGGAGTTAACAAATACTGACTTGGCGATAGCAAGCGAGGGAAGTTTTGGTTCACATCCCTCCATGCCATTTATACAATCAAATTTAGAGCTTGTTCTTTTTGTTGATAAAAAGCATGGACTCGAAATTAGAGGGCACCACCGCACATCAGAAACAAATATGGATGGGGAATATGTAACAAATATCGCGGAGGTCGTAGATTTTGCTATTAAACATGGTTTTCCTGAAAATGGCATCATTTTACGCATGAGCGAAAATGGCCGCTTTGGAATACATAAGAATATATCTACGATAGAGAAACTCTCAAATAAAGCGCAAAAAATGTTGTCACGTCCTTTCATAAAAAAGATTTTTATTGAAACTGATATGCGCGCGCATAAAAATCCAGTTCGAATGAAAGCAATAGAAAAAGCGACATTGGATTTAATAGAAAATATTAATTCTCATTGTCCCGAGTGTGAATCTCCCGGATTTGTCGTTGTCGATTTCGAAAAAGGCTTGCAATGCTCTCTGTGTAAGATCCCCACCGATTTACCAATTTATGACATATACCGTTGCGAAAAGTGCAATTTCTCAAACAAAAAACGCGTCACTAAATATGGCGACCTTGCAGATCCAAAATATTGCGGATACTGTAATCCGTAAAAGCTGGAAAGGGGGTCAGAAAGGGGGTCAGGTACCCTTTTTCTTTAATTCTGATATACTAATCGCATGCCTCGCATCACTCGTATCGACATGGGTAACTATTGCTATCATGTCATAAATCGCGCTAATACTCGTCTCCCAATGTTCTTTAAAGAAGAGGATTACCTTTCGTCTGTAAACACACCACAATCAAAAGAAGAGGAAGAGAGTATCAGAGGATCTGTGGTAAGAGGGAAGCCGTTTGGTGCAGATGTTTGGGTTGTGAAAATGATCAAGAAGTTTGGGCTTGAAGCGACTGTGCGATCGACAGGGAGACCTAAAAAGGGTACCTGACCCCGTTTACCCTGCCGTACAGATGTGGGAGACGCTGATAAATTTGGCTTTCGTGGCTTTTGTTGGTAGCCCACTTACTATCGGGCCAGTTTTATGAGAAGGTAAATTAATAGGGGCGGACAACGAAGTTGCCGCCCCTATAGCAGTGAATATTATGCCAAGCTCGGTTCTTGCCAAAGTTTAGACTCCTTTTTTGCGTAATGATGTCGACGATAACCTTTTCTTTCTCGGATTTGTCCTTCCGGGAGTTTTGGTATTGAAAAAATAATACGAATCTGAATACACCCGTGTCTACTTGCGTTATCGCAGATCAAGCAAAATGGAAATAATGGTGTTCTTTCGTTTTCGATTTCTCTTACCAATGTCCTTCCGGGAGTTTTGGTGCATGTTATAACGTATCTTGGCATATTATTCTCCTTTCCATATATTGAGGTTTTAAAAGTACTCCATTGTAATATACCCTATTTATTAATTTTGTAAAGCCCCCGATGGACAAGGATTTTCATTATATATTTTTTGTTCCATACTATTTCCTCGGGGATAAGCCAACGACAAACTTTTTTTTCGTAATGCATTATTAAAAAAATCCCGATTCCATTATCTGGAATTGGGATTAAAATTTAAAACAGGAGTGTTTTATGCGTTCACGCTGTAGTCAACGAGAAGGTCAAGGATTATAATTTCTTTGGGTGAAAGTGATCCCTTCTTTTGTAAAGCCGTAAGATAATTCACTGTATCTTGAATCTTCTCTCTGGCCGACATTGGTTCCTTTGTGGCGCTAGCGGTTTTCTCCGCATTGTTTTCCAGAATCCAATATTCCAGGCGCGAGATCTCCTTTTCTGTGTGTTCCACAAATTTTTTCCTGCAATTGTGACGCTCGGAGTTAGTATCTATGGCGTTTTTAAGAAGATTATTGGCGTGTGCAAGCTCTCGTTTGATCATAACTAGGCGTGTTTGCGCTGCCTCGACGCTTGAAGGAACTCTTCCATCTTCGAAAAGTCTTGACGGTTTTGTTTTTCCGACTCGTCCGTGTTGACTATTGTTTTGGGGTTGATTGCGCTTCGCAACTTGAGTGTTTTGCATGCTACCTCCTGTGAATGAACATTGATGACATCAGCAAAGCGTCCTATACGCCTGCCTATTTATTACCAGCATACAATAACAAGGTATCATTAAGAAGTCAACCATCTTCTTTACCTTTATTTGACAAGAAAACCGTTTAGGTATATAGTTACCGCATTATATATTTATTACTTCCTTTTATTTAGAAGAGGAAGCAATGGACTCAAACCTCTGTGTGTCATCTGGGATTTTCTCTTAAGATGTGACCCTGCAGGAATAGGGTCACATTATTGTGTATGACGAAGAAAACAGAAGAAAAGGACGTTGTAACGTCTGGGTTTCATGCATTAGGAATAATGCCTCAGTTATTAATGGCTTTAGATAAGTTGAAATTTGGCATACCAACTCCTATTCAACATCAAGCAATTCCTATTGCGCTTGAAGGAAAGGATATTGTGGGTATTGCTCAAACAGGTACGGGTAAAACACTTGCGTTTGGTATACCTATGATACAAAGACTTGGCAAGGCAGATGGTAAAGGTCTTGTTATTTTGCCTACGCGCGAACTTGCTATTCAGGTTGATGAATCTTTTAAACAAATAGGAAAAGGGTTAGGATTGCGTACTGCAGTTTTAATTGGTGGTGCATCTATACGTTTTCAAACACAAGAGTTACGACAAAATCCGCATGTGGTTATTGCGACACCGGGACGCCTTATCGACCATGTACGGCAGGGGACAGTGCGTCTTGATGATGCCAGTATTGTTGTATTGGATGAAGCAGACCGAATGTTTGATATGGGTTTTGCGCCACAAATTAATGAAATAATAAAATTACTTCCGGGAAAACGACAGACTATGCTTTTTTCAGCAACTATGCCACCACAGATTATGGCTATTGCTACAAAGAATATGGCATTACCCGTACGTATTGAAATTGCTCCTTCGGGAACTTCTGCAGAAAGAATTGAGCAAGAAATTATTATTGTTCGCAAAGATGCAAAACATTCATTACTCGAAAAAATATTATATGAGTACAAAGGAACTGTTTTGGTTTTTTCTCGTACTAAACATGGAGCTCGTAAATTATGTGTAGAGGTAAAAGATATTGGGCATACCGTTGCTGAAATTCATTCAGACAGATCTCTTATACAACGCAAAGAGGCACTTGCGGGATTTAAATCGGGTAAATATCGTGTACTTATAGCAACAGATATTGCTGCTCGTGGTATTGATGTGACTGGTATCGAATTGGTTATTAATTATGATTTACCGGATAATTCAGAAGATTATGTGCATCGTGTTGGGCGTACCGGACGTGCGGGAAAAGAAGGACATGCAATTTCATTTGCAACACCAGACCAAGGAACAGACATTCGAGACATTGAACGTTTAATGCGTAAGACATTATCAATTAGTTCTCACGAAGATGCAAAGATATATTCAGGCAAAGTTGCTTCTTCATCTCGTTCGGGATTCGGCAGACACACACGGTCATTTGGTGTTAAAAAGAGCGGTTTTGGTGGATTTGGTGGTGGGTCACGGAGACGTAGATAATTGCACTATCCACAGGGCTTGCTTTTTTCTTCTAGATATGGTATCCTGTATTTCGTAAGTGAGTGTCTCGCAATTTTCTTTCCTTATACGTTTGTGTAAGGGGTTATAAAAAAGAAGCGTAGAACGTAGGTCGCCTTACACATTTATTGGTTTTTTTACAAAAAACATGGGAAAGAAATTGTATGTAGGTGGTTTACCGTACAGCACAACTGACGATGCATTGAAAGATGCTTTCGCACAGGCTGGTACAGTTGACTCTGCTATCATCATCATGGACAAAATGACAGGCCGATCAAAAGGATTTGGTTTTGTTGAAATGTCTTCTGATGAAGATGCTGCTAAAGCAATCGAGATGTTCAATGGTAAGGACTTCGAAGGAAGAAACTTAACAGTGAACGAAGCTCGTCCAATGGAGGCTCGTCCTCCACGTCGCGATTTTAATCGTGGCGGTGGTCACGGTGGTGATTTCGGTGGTGGACATCGAAACAGCTGGTAGGCTTTTTAGCAAAAAAAAAACACTCCGATTCTGTCGGAGTGTTTTTTTATTCAAAGTGCACTTTAGAATTAAACTGTGCTAAATATTTTTTTAATTTAGGAAATTTCGTAAGTAATGGATCTTGTTGTAAAATTCGCTCTGCAGCGTCTCTAGCAGATTTAATTAAAACAGTATCGGTTAAAGATGCCATGGTTATATCAGGCAAACCAGATTGACGTCCACCTAATAAATCGCCCGGTCCTCTTATTTGTAAATCTTGTTCCGCAAGGACAAATCCATCATGTGATTTAACCATAGCGCTTAATCTGCGGTTTTCTTCGGCAGATTCTTTTTCGGTAAAAAGCAGACAATACGATTGATGTTCCGATCTCCCGACACGTCCACGGAACTGATGAAGCTGTGCTAATCCGAATCTTTCAGAACCTTCAATCGCAATGACGCTTGCATTAGGAATATCTACGCCAACCTCTACAACCGACGTAGAAACAAGAATATCTATAGCACCATTTTTGAATGCATTCATGATACTTTCTTTTTCTTTTGGCTTTATTTTGCCATGAAGCATAGCAATGCGCAATTTAGGAAATATATGCTCCGATAGCTTCTTATATTCTTCCTTTACTGTTTTAACTTCTGCTTGATCAATACTTCGCTGTGATGATTTTTCGGTGATTTCTATCCTTGGGCAAATAACAAAAACTTGTCGTCCCAACGATATCTGCGATTCAATAAATGCGTATTCTTTATTTCTATCATGAGATTTTACAATTCGTGTTTCTATTATTTTACGATTTTTTGGCATTTCTTTAAGGAGCGAAATATCTAAATCACCGTACAGCGCGAGAGTAAGGGTACGGGGAATAGGTGTCGCGGTCATACTTAAAAAATGTGGAATCTTGTCGGACTTTTTCTTTTCTAATAATGCAGCGCGCTGAGCAACACCAAAACGATGCTGTTCATCTAATATAACAAGTGCTAAATTAGGGAAAATGAAATTTCCAGTTATGAGAGCATGTGTTCCAATAATTATTTTCAGTGATCCATTTGTAATTTTTTTCCCTAGCTCTGTTTTTGAAATAGTATACGTTTCACCTAATTCTGAATCGTATAAACGCGCACCACTACCGGTTAATAAACTAATAGTAAATGAAAATGTATTTGTAAGCTTTATAAATGTTTCAAAATGCTGAATTGCAAGAATCTCGGTTGGGGCCATAAAAGCACATTGATAACCATGTTTTGCTGCGTTAAAAGCTGCTATTGCTGCCACAACTGTTTTACCAGAGCCAACATCACCTTCAAGTAATCGATTCATGGGGGATTCTTTTTCCATGTCTTGAATTATCTCCCAAGCCGCGCGTCGCTGAGAATCAGTAAGCCGAAAGGGGAGTGATGCTACAAAATCTTTAACAAAATCTAAATCAAATGGTACATGTAATGCGCGTGTTTGTTTTAAATTATTGCGAGATTGTAAAATAAGTAATTGGATTAAAAAAAGTTCTTCAAATGCAAATCGATGTTTTGCAATTTTAGCTTCTTTACTATTTGCAGGAAAATGAAGATAGTGTATTGCATCAGAAAGGGGGGGAAGATTTTCTTTTTGTAACACAGATAATGGAAGGGTTTCGGATATTTCATTAACAAGAGGTATTGCATTTTTAATAATAAAACGAAGCCAGCGCGATGTAATGCCGTTTGTTTCCCGATAGACAGGCACCAAACGACCCGTGTGTGTTGTAGATTTTCCCAGCGAAGTTATTATTTCATGTGCAGGGTTCTGCATTACACCATCTAAACTAACCCTCCCGGATACACTTACGAATTTACCTATAACAAGAGATCTTGCGAGAAATGGTTGATTATACCAAATTGCTTCAATAGTTCCAGTAGTATCTGAAATAGTTATGGTAAAAATATGCATTCTTTTTTTCCATGAACGTGATTCATGCGCAGAAATAATTTCTCCTTGTGCCGTCGCTGTTTCATTCGGATTAATTTCATTAATATGTTTTATGTGCGAAAAATCGTCATAGCGAAATGGGGGATATAAAAGAAGATCTTGAATTGTATGAATTCCAAGATGTGCTAGAGGTTTTACAATTTTAGCCATGACCCCTTTTAGATTTTCAATAGGGGAGTCGGGTGTTATTTGAGTCTGTTTCATCATAGCAAAATGATACCATCTCACCTGTACCTATACAACGTAGTGTTTTATTGTTGTGGATATAGTATATTAAAAAGATATGGTATAATAATGTGATGCAGAAGAAACAATTGGTTTTAATAGGAGTAATTATAGCGGTACTTATTGGTATCATTGTAATTTTTATTCGTATTCCTACAAAAACAGAACAAAAAGAAACAGTGCAACAGACTCAAGAAGTTGTTCATCAAAAAGAAGTTGCTTTGACAAGACAGCTTTTAGATATGGATGTTTCTGATCCATCCCATGTTAGAAATGTTAAGTTTCTTCAAGAAAAAATTGAACGATATTTTAATGATTATAGATATTATCCAAAGAGAATGGAAGACATGATACCTCACTATTTACCTGTTCCGGTTCAATTTGCTACAGGTGAGAATTATCTCTACGCATATTATCCTAAAGACAAACCTACAAAATATCATCTCGGGGCAAAACTTGGCGGTCGTAATCCCGCAGACATAAAAACACTTTCTGAAGATGCTGATTTTAATTCTATTAAAGCGGGATATGTAGGGGGATTTGTTGGAGTTGATCCAGTTTATGACCTTGTAAGCAAGAATAAATAATGTATACTAAAGCGCATGATAGCGATAATTCTGGCGGGTGGAAAAGGTACTCGGCTTCCTGAAAGCGCAAAAGATATCCCTAAAGCCTTAGTCTCTATAAATAATAAAGCAGTCATTCAGCATCAGCTGGATTTGTTGCAAAAACATGGCATCACAGATGTTATTTTTGCGCTTGGTTTTAGACATAACCACATTATTGATTATATACAAGGGAAATATCGTTATGTAGTGGAAAACGAACCACTTGGGACAGGTGGGGCTATAAAATACGCTTCTAAAGGCCTTACAGAACCGTTTTTAGTACTAAATGGTGACATACTATCAGATTTTGATTTCAGCTCATTTAT
>CAYVXI010000011.1:0-4238 GCA_964455595.1 uncultured Candidatus Saccharibacteria bacterium
TGTGCTTGTGGGCGCAAGCCCCGTTCAGCTAAGGAGTTCCTAAGCTGAAGGCAAGCACAACAAAGATACCGCTTTCGAGTGGTATTTTTGTTTTTATTCATCATCGATTCCATCGGTATAGAGCCTTTGTCCGTTTTTGAGCTTGGAGTATGGCATGACGCTCCAAAAAGTAATATTGCCGTCGCCAACCCTCCGCAATACCACGCGAATTTTGATTTGTGATTCCCCGATAATAGCAATAAAGCCCCAGTATTCCGTTTCCTTCATTTTCATAAAACCGTCTTTTGCTTTCTTGCCCGCGGATGTCAAGCCTTTTCTGTATTCTTGAAGAGTTCCCGCATTTTTTATAATTATTATAGCCAGTGGTAATAGACTGAATTTCAGGAGCTGTTCTTTCTTGTGCCTTTCTCTTCATGCCGAGAATTGCAAATGATGAAACCCGTCGGAATTAAAAATAACCTCATTTTTGAAATAAGGATTTACAACGCTTCTTTGGGCATCGTAAATTATTTTTGCTTTTGCTTTTTTCTCAATAAAATAAGCGTCATCCATATCTTGCATAATACCGTTATTTTTCCATCTTGCAAAGGAAAATAGAGTCAGTGGCCATTCAATGAGCATCTTTCTTCCAAGCGACACCGAATATTAGAATTCTGTTCTGCAAAAACGCCTGCGGGAGGGGATTTTGGCGCATGGCATGGAGTTGTGATTATGCTTCTCTCATGCTATGATGAGCGCATGAAGTACAAAAATACGCTACAAAAGGGCTCTTTTAGGTTTATTATCTTCAAGGAAGAAGATGCGTGGTATGGCGTTTGTCTTGAATTTAACATTATTGAAGAGGGATCTACTCCTCAAGAAGCGTACTTGCTTTTAAATGAAGCGGCGCAGGGATATGTTGAATCCGCGCGAAAAATAAAGGCGCGCCCTCATATTTTAAATCAAATTCCCAATCGCGAATATGAGTCGTTATGGTCAAAACTCCAGGAGGCAAAAAGTCATAAGGAAAAAATACCATCTGTTTTTTCTTTTGGGGAAATAAATCTTGCGCAATTGCGGAATAATGCTCTCGTGCCCGCCTGATTATGAGCAGGGGTATATTTAATTGGACAGCCGAAGAAGTCGTGCGCTTTCTCAAAGGCAACAGCTTTTCTCTTAATTATACGCGAGGCAGTCATTTGTATTATGTCGGGCACGCAAACGGCTCATTCAGGCAGGTGTGCGTTCCGTTTCATGGTTCAAGGGCGATTAAGCCAAGAACCATGAAAGGTATTATTCTTCAGTCGGGCATAGAAAAATCTGAATGGTTGGGGAAATAATTTTGGTGGAAACGCAGTCAGGATTCATCCAATCATGACCATCTTTCTTCTAAGCGACACCGAACAGCTGAATCCTGTTCTGCAAAAACGCCTGTGGGTGTGATTTTTGACTTCACTCGTTTTTTTTGATAGCATATCACTATGACCGTCGTTACTATTCCAAAAACAGTAGGAAAAGAAAAAGAACTGGTACTCATTCCTCGGAGAGAATATGAGAAGTTTTTACATCTTGAAGAAGATGCCCGCCAACGAGCTGCCGAAGAACAGGATACGGATAAGGCGATTCGGGCGTATCAGAAAGAAAAACGCACAGGAAAACTGAAATCGATCAAATCGCTTGCCGATTTAAATTAACCATGCTCATGGTTATTCGTGCATCATCCGCATTCAGAAAGGCGTATAAGAAAATGCCCACACAGGTGAAGCAGCGCGCGCAAGAGAAAGAGAGAATATTCAGAGCGAACCCTTTTGATTCGCGTCTTGGCACGCACAAGCTCCACGGAAAATACCAAAACTACTGGGCGTTTACCCTAACAGGGCAATATAGAATTATGTTTGTATTCGTTGGTTCCGATACCGCTGATTTTATCACAATCGGTACCCACGGTATTTATCAGTGAATCTGGAAAATAGGAAAATGAAGTCAGGAGGCATTTAATCATAAGCAACTTCTTTTTAAGCGACACCAAACATCCGAATCCTGTTCTGCAAAAGCGCCTGCGGGTGACCGTTACTCTTTGAAAGGGAAGCGGGGTCGCTAAAATACAAATTTCCGCCAATTACAATAAACAATTCATTTTTATGAATTGTTTATTGTTTTACAGAGGTGTTATTTTTTCTTTATTTTTGGTTTTTTCGCTGCAAGCATTGCTTTTTTAATCTCTAAACGCTTTTTTGTCTTGTGCGAATGGGATGTACCCTTTTTGTCTATTCCTGTTCTTCTTTTTGACATTGTAGTGTTAATTAATCTATTACCACATTACTGTAGCAGAAAAAACAAATAAAGAAAAGAGCCCTCTTCTTAAATGTAGTATTCTTTTTTGTAAAAAAAACACCCCGCGATCATTACAATGCAGAGTATAATTTGAACGAAATTTCAAGGACAGCACCCGTTTCTTAAGGAGTAAGAACTGTCTTTGGTTTGCATATACCAAGAAGGTAAGAATCAGTATCTCATTCACGTCCCCACCAATGGAGAAAGATATGCCAACAGCTTCCTTTTCCATGAAGAATAAGCACTTCACGAACACCATTGACCGATATATCCGAGCTGAGGGAAGTAACGGTATCAAATCCATTCCATTTTCCCTGTCATGCCTTTATCAAATTCGCAAGAGGAATAAAAGTAAAATTTTGATTCATTACCATCTCCTTTCATGGTTGTGTATGTAAAAAAAGAATTTTTCCATGGTGTTGCTATTTACAACTGTTACGAATTTAAAAGAGCTACTTCATTACCCATTATAACTTAATAATTATATACCATAGAAAATAAAGTGCCCCGCATCTTTCGATGTGGGGCATTGTTTTGGTTGAATTCTGGTAATACCCCCAGAATTAATGGGTGAACGGTCTTTTAACTCCAAGGAAACAGGAACAGGATGGCCAAGTATATGAATGCCAATTTTCGAGCAAGGAAAGATTGCCTTTGGATCTGAGAGCGAATAATATGAACACGAAGCGGTGTATTGTTCCGCTGATTTTTACCGCCGTACCAAGCGCGATAGTTGAACCACAACCATGGAAACCATCCCACGTAGCCAACTCATAGTAGTTAGCTGGTTCGAAACCCCTTATGCGAATTCGATCAACTGCTTCTTGCGAAGACAGTTTCTGGTTGAAATAAAATACTTCATATTCTGGTTTGTAGAGATTTTCTGGCAACGGAAATTGTTGGTCGGTGATATGTTTACTGATGCAATTTATTCCCATTTTTTCCAGAAGTCCTGAAAAACAGACTTTGAATTGAGGTAAAGCTCCCTGTATCATTGCTGACATGATGAATGTCTTTCCCGGTATAATACCGATTATTAACCTCTACCCGAGGCGTTGGTTTTAAAAAAGCTGTTATATTTTGTTACATGTAAAGAGTAAAACCATTATCTGTAACATAGTATTTATATACCATTATAAACCAACAGTCAATGTTATTTATATTCTAATATAAAGGAATTTTTTGGCTGACATTTTATTTCTATGGTATTGTATTTTTATATGACTCGGTCAAAGATATTTTTGTTTCTCATGCTCTCGTTTATTGGTGGACTCGCGCTTCGTTCTTTTGTTTTTATCGATATGTTTTATATTGTATTTAGTATCAGTAGTGCTTGTCTTTTGTTGTTTGTATTTGCAAAATATAAGTCATATTTTTTCTTTGGATGTATTGGGGTAATGGTCTTGTGTGCTGGTATTTTATGGTTTGGGTTATTTGTTCAGGGTGAATTAGCGTTGGATTCATCGGTTGGTACAAAAACTTCAATTACGGGTATTGTGGTGGAAGAACCAGATTTACGAGATAATAGTCAAAAATTGGTTGTTTCCCCGATTGATAATTCTGAAGAAAAAATATTGGTTAGCACATCAAGATATCCCGAATTTGCGTATCATTCTGTAGTGCGCGTTTCTGGCACATTAGAGAAACCAAAAGCATTCGATGGTTTTGATTATCCAGCATACTTGGCAAAAGACGATATTTATTTTGTCATGGGATTTTCGAATGTGACATTGGTTTCAGAAGGAGACCCCGGTGTATTAGGTAAACTATTTGCATTTAAACGTAGTTTTATGCAATCCATTGAAAGCATTGTGCCATCACCGCAGTCGTCTTTTTTGAATGGAATGCTTTTTGGTGCGAAATCAGATTTACCTAACAATATTCAGAACGAATTTATTATCACAGGTGTTTCCCACATTATCGCA
>CAYVXI010000012.1:0-16438 GCA_964455595.1 uncultured Candidatus Saccharibacteria bacterium
CATACTTTTTGTATTAGTGTATAAATATTAGTACATTTAATATAAGTTTTGTACTTTTACAACATTAGTATCGCTGTATCGTACAGCAACCTACACCTCAGGGAAGAGGGATTTTTTTGGCTTATTGCCGGGAAATGGAGACTTATCATGAATCAAGCAGTTGTTACATGCACTCCGCTTATGAGATTGGTAAATCTATTGGAGTTCCGTTGGGTAAGTCCTGAGATAACAAACAAGCGTTTCCCAGGATCTAATCGTATCTGGAAGGATTACAAAGTATTCCGTTTCAAAAACAATGTTTCATCGTCAGAAATTGTGAAGAAAATGCGGTCCAAGGGATATGAACCTGCAAATTCCCACGAGTTGGTTTTGTGGGAAGGACATAATGACAACGGTTCTGTTGTGGCATTTGGGTCTCCTATACATATCGGGGGGTATCGTAGTGCTTTGTATCTCGATAAGAATGGAGAAACGAGAGATCTCTACCTTATTTGGTGGGATAATCCATGGAATGAATTCAATCGTTTCCTTGCTGTTCGTGAACTACAACCTATTAGAATATAGCCTTTTTGACTATTGTTTTTAAAAAATAATGTATAAAGATTTTATCGAAGTTTAATAAGTAGCTGTTCTTTAAATTAATAATAGTATTGTAAATTAATATTTGTATTTCTCTCAAGGGTTGTTTTTTATCTTTTTATTAGGAAAAGGAGTATTGTCATGAATAAAGAAAAATCAACGCCGGTTCTGATTTCACAACTTATCGAGTTACGAGAACTTAGTTGTACGAATCTCGGAGATATGGATAGTTTATTCCCTTCGCCCAATCGCATCTGGAACAAATACAAACTTTTCGATATTGGCGATTTTATTTCTTCCGAAAATGCAGTATTGTATATTCAAACAAAGGGATATGAACCTGCAAATTCTCACGAGCTACTTTTGTGGAACGAATGGAATGGAGAAGATTCTGTTGTTGCGGTGGGTAATCGCCTATCTATAGTGCTGTGTCTTGATAACAACAAACGACTTATCTGTTGTTACAGGGATGTTTTTAACTGGGATCCTTTCGTATATCGTTTTCTCGCCGTTTCCAATTCATAAAATGCAATTTAGAAATGCAAAATTGTGCCCTGTATAATGTAACATTAGCAGGGTACTTTTATTTACAAAAAAAGCTTTAAGAATGTATAATAAACATGTTATAATTTAAATTATCTAGTTAATAGATTGGAATTAAAAAATATATGATATTGTGGATTAAGAAAAACGTTTTATATATAGCATGGACTCAGGCTCTTGTAGCAACACTAGGTAGTTTGTATTTTAGTGAGGTTTTACATCAGATTCCCTGTGTTTTGTGTTGGTATCAGCGCATTACAATATATCCGCTTGTTTTTATTCTTGCTGTAGGAATAATGAGAAAAACAGTAGATATAGAGTATTTTGTGTTACCCCTTGCTTTAACGGGTTTTGGAATTTCTCTATACCACAATCTTTTACAGTATGGTGTGCTTTCCGAGGCACTTGCTCCATGTGTTGCGAATATTCCCTGTGTTACAAATTATTATATAGGATCAAGTTTTGTTACCATTCCGTTATTAACACTATTTGCGTACATTGTTATTATTGGTTGTATGGTTATTTATAATAGAACAAAAAACATATGAATACAGAAACAAGAAATCTTGCGGTTATATTAGGCGGTTCGTTGATTATTATCGGGTTAGGCATTTATTTTTTTAGCAGTGATAGTCAAACGACCACAGAAACTTTTGCTGACAAGAATGTTCTTGTTCGACAAGATAGCCATCAAACAAATCCTGGTGGCAAAGTTTCTTTCGTAGAATTTGGGGATTATCAATGCCCAGCGTGTGCAGCAGCTTATCCATATGTAAAAGAATTAGAAGAAAAATATAAAGATAATAAAGATTTTAATATTGTGTTTAGAAATTTCCCATTACCTTTGCATCGCAATGCTTTAGCTGCGGCAGAGGCTGCAGAGGCTGCAGGCGAACAAGGTAAATATTGGGAAATGAATAATGCGCTCTATGAACATCAAAAAGAGTGGGGAGAATCATCAGATCCAGTAAGTTATTTTATACAATATGCAAAGGACATGGGTTTGAATGTAGAACAATTTCAAAAATCAATAACTGATGAACAATTTGCAAGTTTTATTTCAAAAGATAAAAATGATGGAGAAACATTGGGTGTTAATGCAACTCCTACTTTTTATGTAAATGGAGAAAAATTCGTCGGTATTCCTGGTCCAGCAATGAGAGCAAAAATTGAAAACGAATTGAGTGCTAAATAACATGATTGAATATTTTATTCAAAACCCAATAATGATGGCTGCTATTATTTGGTCTTTACCATGGAAGGCAGTTGCGCTGTGGAAATCTGCTCGTCGTAATGAAAAATGGTGGTTTGTATCTTTTTTGTTTCTTAATACAGTTGCTATATTAGAAATCTTCTATATTTATATATATTGTAGGAAAAATAAAGGAGAAATTAGTATTCAAGAAAAACTCGAAAATAGCAGTAAATAAGGAATTTAAAAGTTGGGGATATCTCTCAATTCAACAAAGTGATATACTGTTGAATATGGCGCGCAAAGAAAGTTCTATTAATGGAATACGATGGATAAATGTTGAAAAACCATCTGCTGATGATTTAAAATTTATCGCAGAGCTTTTTGATTTCCATCCATTTATTACAGAGTCCATTGTTGCGCCAACTCTACATCCCTTAGCCGAACTTTTTTCCGATCATTTATTTCTCATTCTACATTTCCCGCTTATAGAGCGCAACAGAGAACCTAATCATGTCGTTGAAGTTGATTGTCTTATAACCAAGAATCTCTTAGTGACTATTACATATATGCCATTTGAGAATCTTGATATTATTTTTAAAAGTGTGCAGAAAAGCATTACTTTAAAGAAACAGCTTTCGGGCAAACATTCTGATTTTCTCGTATATTATATCGTGGACAGGCTTTTCAAAAAACAATTTGAAGATTTGGATTTTTTTGAAAGGGAAATTACTCGGATTGAAAACATGATTTTTAAAGAAGATGAGCGTATAACTGTTGAAGACATTGCGCATACGCGCAAGGATATTATCGATTTTCGCCGCCCGCTCAAACCACAGGTTACAGTATTGAATTCTTTTATTGAAAAAGTGACATATTTATATGGTAAAAAATCCATGGGACCATACTGGGCAGATTTGCTTACAAGCGAAGATCGCATCAGAAATATTATTGACAATCAGAAAGAGACTTTGGACGTTCTGTATCAAACGAACGAATCACTCATTTCTTCGAAATTGTCACACATCATTGCCGTGCTTACTATTTTTTCTGCAATTATACTTCCTTTGAACCTTGTTTCCTCTATATGGGGGATGAATCAGCGCGTTATGCCTTTAAGAGACGGACCTAATGATTTTTTGATATTAATAGGGATTATGGCGACTGTAACGGTTTTATTATTGCTCTATTTCCGAAAAAATCGATGGATAAAATCGATTCGTTGAAGTATTTTTAGGATTGTTGATAACCCTGTGAATTAAAAGGTGTACAAACTGTGGATAAGTTTGGTGTTTTTTTATGTTGCTTTTTTACAGGAGTGATATAATTAGAGTTGGTAGGAATGGTCGAACCTACTAAGTAGCTTATTAGTAATTTTAGTGAATGGACTATACTAGCCCAAAAGACGCTTATTGCGTTGCAGGTTGGTAGGTGGTAAGTGAAAAGCGTAGTTTTGATAGTGCTTTTCAGAAGAAAATGTCAGTAGTAAACTTGCAGTGAATAAGCCATCTTTACAATTTAATATGTGTAAAATAACGTCTTTCTTCAAAGACGCACCATGTGCCTTATCAGGCATACGTTCCCGGGAAGAGAAATAACGAAGGATTCGATGCCTTCTTAAAAGCTCACTACCCGGGATTTGTTTTATGTAGAGTAAATTGACAGGATTGATTATTTACTGTACTGTATACAACGAAGGATATGTAAATCCGCCAAGAACGTTCTGGTGGACTTTATTTTTTATAATAGACTGTAAACAAATATGGAAGAAAGAATATTTCCCATGAGAATAAATAGATATCTTGCTTTGCAAAATATTTGCACGCGCCGTGAAGCTGACGGGCTTATTGAGAAAGGATTAGTAACGGTGAATGGTGTTGTTGCTATTTTGGGAATGAAAATAGAACAGAGCGATAAAGTAGAAGTTGCACACAAAGCTGTTGTTTCAAGACATGCTGAGCATGTGTATTACGCATACAACAAGCCCGTGGGAGTGGTAACTAATCCCGAAAAAGGACACAGTAATATTACGCAAACACTGCATATCAGAGAAAAAGTATTTCCTGTAGGAAGACTGGATAAAGCTTCACACGGTTTGATTATCTTAACTAATGATGGACGCATTACCGATAAATTATTGAACCCGAAGTATGATCATGAAAAAGAATATTTGGTAACGGTTGATAAAACAGTTCCGAAAGAATTTCTGCGTCGGCTACAAATAGGGGTGTATATCGAAGGATATAAAACACAGCGTTGTCGCGCTACAAAAGCAGAAGATAAAAGTTTATATCTTACTTTGAATGAAGGAAAAAAGCATCAAATACGCCGCATGTGTGCCGTGCTTGGGTATAATGTGATAGATTTACAGCGAGTGCGTGTTATGAATATTGAATTGGGAGATTTGCCAAAAGGAAGATTTAGAAAATTAGAAGGGGAAGAATTGCAAGTTTTTCTCAATAGACTTGGCATCACATTGTAATATGATACAATAGGAAAATGCTTTTTAGAGAAACTTACAAAATTCATCTTCCTAGGGTAAAAATGAACAAGAGCCTAAGGGTTTTAATAACCGTAAATTCGGGGATGATTTTTGTATTAGGAATGTTTTCACCGTTTTATGCTTTGTATGTACAAAAAATAATGGGTGGAAATGCTTTAATAGCAGGTCTTGCATGGGGTTTGTTTGCTATTACCACTGGTTTGTTAACATTGTTTTTCACACGATGGAAACTTAACATGAAAGAACCAGAGCTTTTAATCGCACTGGGCTATGGGATTCGTGGAGTTGTTTTTTTAAGCTATGCATTTATGTATGGCATTCCCCAGCTTCTTTTTACACAGCTTTTATGGGGGTTGGCAGCGGCAATTGGTGTCCCTGCATTCGATGCGGTGTATTCTCAACATACCGATAAAGACGGCGCGCTTTCTGAATGGGGGAAGTGGGAGGGTTTTGCCTCTATTACTGCCGGATTAGCCGCAATAACAGGAGGTTTTCTTATTCAAGGTTTTGGATATGAGATTATTTTTATGATTATGGCATTTTCATCATTCTTTCTTGCTTGGTATATTTGGAAGCTTCCTCGTGAATTATTATGAGTTTTTTACCCTCATTTTTACGCATAGCAGTTCCGTCTATAGATGTAAAAACAATCTACGATAATCAATCGTCAGAAAAAAAGCACATCATTGTAGATGTGCGTACAGAACAGGAACATGCAAATGCCAGTATCCCAGAAAGCATACTTATTTCACTTGATGTTTTAGAACAAAAAATTGAAAGTGTTGTACCCGATAAAAATACTGAAATATATGTTCACTGCAATACCGGTATTCGTTCTTCGCATGCGACAAAGATTCTTAGAAACATGGGGTACCAGAATTCTTACAATGTGACAGGAGGAATTTTTGCCTGGAGGCAGGCAGGGTATCCTGTTAAGGAAAACTAATCTTCGTTATCTATTCTCTCTTGCTCTTTTTCCCGTTCAATTTTTTCTTGACGTTCTTTTTCTAATTTTTCTCCCGCGATACCGTCTAGGATTTTTTTAATTGCAACGATACTGTCGTGGTCGTGAATAGAAACAACTATAACTGATGGATTGAGTTTTTTTGCTTTGGTCAAAATCTTTTTCATCGTTGCTGTGTCGGTCATATCGCTTTTACTTATAAAAAGATACTCCCGTTTTTCCAGAAGTTCTGGATTATATATTTCTAGTTCTTTGCGAATTGCTTTATAATCGCTTGCGATGTTTTCTGATTCTGCAGAAATAACATGAAATAATATACCGGTGCGTTCTATGTGTCTCAGGAACTTTGTCCCTAATCCTTTTCCGCTAGATGCTCCTTCGATAAGGCCGGGGATGTCTGCAAGAATAAGTACTTTTTTATACACTCCTAAATTCGGCTCTAAAGTCGTGAATTGGTAATTTGCAACCTTGCTTCGCGCATTAGTTAGTTCGTTTAACAAGCTAGATTTACCGCCATTAGGCAAGCCCACAAAGCCAATATCTGCAATAAGCTTGAGTTCTATGCGAACAGTAAATTCTTCGCCATGAAGGCCATCTTGTGCTTTCTGAGGGCTTCTGTTGGTTGAAGATCGGAACAAGAAATTTCCTTTACCACCCTTACCACCTTTTGCAATAAGCACCCGTTCTCCAACATGGACAATTTCTTTAACTCCTCCTGTTGTTATGTTTTGCATAACAACACCAATAGGGACTTTAATAACTAAATCTTCTCCTCTTGTGCCGTCGTTGCGTTCTTTTCTACCATCAATACCGTTTTGAGCAGAGACTTCTTTGACGAATCGAAATTTATCTAATGCGGACAAATCAGAAACACCCTCGGCATAGACACTGCCGCCATTTCCACCCGAACCACCAGTAGGGCCTTTTATTCCAGGCATCTTGCTGAAAGCAACTCTTCCGTCGCCTCCTTTACCTGCAGATATTTTTAGAGTTATTTCGTCGATTAACATATATGGATTTGTTACATTATTAATTTCCACGGCTGGAAATAATAGTGAAATGAATCCATAGACTATACAATACTTTTTCTAAAAATGGAAGCGGTCAAGGGATATGCATAAAGCGCCATTAAAAATGCTTGACAAATATAATATATATGATATAGTGTTTTTGCACTTTTCATCACCTACCTTTTGTAGGTTTCATAAATTGTTTCTACTTAACAGGAGGCTTTATGCCAAACATAAGCAAAAAATATGATCCGCGTTTTTGGGATAAGTGGTCGAAATCAGGTGCGATTAAGGCTTCCCGCCAAGATCCAAAGCTTGCTATTATTCTTTCTGATGAGCTAGTCAATAATGTTATTGATGAAGCAATCGGAAACTGGACCCAAAGACACTTCAAGACACCAGACCCTGAAATAAAAGCTGTATTACTGAGATATGCTACGAGAATTGCGAATAAAATTCTCGGCAAAAGTACCCCGTTCCCTGACTTCTCTCCGAAGTGGAAATCTGAAATTTCTGATCGTGTACATGTGTTACTGGACTACAAGATGTTCAAACAACAACAAGTACCAGTGCTTGTATCAGAACTTTGGAAGAAGTTTGGTGATACTAGAGATTATTTTGAAAACGGTCTGTGGGGTTACTCGATAAGCAAAATTGCAAACACTGTAGGCATGGTTGCATACATGGTGAACATTGGACTCGATTCAAAACTCATCATGATGACACCAGAGGAAGCAAACAATGCGCTTCTCGAGCTTGCAAACAATCTGAAAAATAAGCACCCTGAAAAAGTGCTTACCGTGGATCCCTCGATTGATTCTGTTAGTGATGTTGTTAGTGAAGTTCTTTTATTAACAAACCCACCAGACATAACGCAATATCTGCCAAGATAGAACCAATTTGAAAAACCACAAGATGAGCCATACGAAAGAGCTATATAGCTAATATCGTGTGGTTCTTTTTTTAATTTACTATACTTAAAGAAAAATAAAACTTATTTACATTTTGGATTCAATAGTGTCTAATAAAAAACATGGTTAAAGGATTTTGGAAACAACTGAAAAAGCCGGTGATGGTGCTGGCGCCCATGGCGGACGTGACCGACGCGGCATTCCGGCAGATAATCGCTAAATACGGCAAGCCCGACGTGATGTGGACGGAATTCGTGTCGTGTGACGGGCTGTGTTCGGAAGGGCGTAAAGCGTTATTAAAAGACCTTGCATTCACAGAAGCGGAGCGTCCCATTGTGGCGCAGTTTTTCGGTTCCAAACCAGATAATTTTTATCAATGCGCTTTACTTGCGCAGGAACTTGGTTTTGACGGTATTGATATTAATATGGGATGTCCCGATCGTAGTGTAGAAAAACAAGGAGCCGGTGCGGCGCTGATGTGCGAGCCGAAGCTTACGCAAGAAATAATCAGAGAAACCATTCGCGGAGCGGGGAATTTGCCCGTGTCGGTCAAAACGCGCATCGGGTACAACACGGATATTCTGGACACATGGATTCCACAGTTGTTAGAAACAGAATTGTCTGCAATTACGGTGCATGCACGCACACGTAAAGAAATGTCGTTGGTACCGGCACGATGGGAACATGTCGCGCATGCTGTAGAATTGGCGCATAAATACGATTCATCTAAAAATCGCACTCTTATTTTAGGCAATGGCGATATTACTAGCCTTGAAGATGCGCATGAAAAAGTACGGCAAACGGGGGCAGACGGCGCCATGATAGGGCGGGGGATTTTTGGCAACCCGTGGTTTTTTAATACAGAAAAAGATGCAAGCACTGTATCTTTGGAAGAAAAGTTTTTGGTAATGTTAGAACATACATTTTTATTTGAAAAAACATTTACCGGCGTTAAAAGTTTTGATGTGATGAAAAAACATTACAAAGCATATGTGAATGGTTTTGATGGCGCAAAAGAATTGCGTATAAAACTGATGAACACAAAAACAGCGCAAGAGGTTGCAGATATCATAAAAGAGCAGTATCCGGGGATACGGACAGATTAGCCGTTGAATTCATGCTTTTAATACAGTTATTCGATCAATTTCTCAAGGGCTTGCATTATTTTTAATAATATGGTATAAAGTAAGTCCCTTATTATAGAGGAGTTCGTTATGAGTAATCTTGAAGGTATCAAGAATCAACCACCTCAGAATCTTGAGGGGGACGATTTAAGCGGTATGTCGGAAGAACAAAAAAAAGAAAGAATTGCAAAAGCGTGGTTAGCGCTTTGCAAAGTATTGCGTCAGCGCGCACGAGCAATAATTGACGCGAATCCCGCGTCATTCACACAGAAGCATTGATATCTGCTTCTGCACCAACAAAAGGCCGATCTCTCACGAGACCGGCCTTATTTTATTACTCTAGTATTTCGTTAATCAGTAGATTTTTTTTCGAGACCTCCTTCGTTTATTGCATTTAATCCATCACGAAGAGCTCCCGGCTGTGTTTCGTCGGAACCAATAACCATGCCTGATTTTTCATCAATTGCGAAATATGTATTAATTTTTCCCAATTCATTTTTTACTAAAATTCTCTCTTTAGCCCATTGTATAATAGGAAGGTTAGATTTTCTCCATAATTCAATATCGGTTTCAGAAAAATATTCCCCTTTTTCTCTTAATTCTATAGAAACAAGTTCATTAATCATTTCATAAGATAAATTTCTTAAATCAGCATCCATTGCGTGTCCTAAACTTTCCTTTCTGTCTATATACCCCTTAACAAATAGAGTTTCTACTGGAAGAGTGTTCTCTTTTGCTAAAAATATTGCACGTGCTTTTGTTGCTTCAAGATCTGATTCAGTAATGTCATCTCCTTCGTGTGCAACACCAGCCTCCATCAACATTTCCAGAATATCAGAATTCTGATAATCTTTGATTTCATCAACAGACAGCATGTTGTGATTTATTTCATCGTTTAATTCTTGTGCCATATATGTATAATTATGTTTATTATAGAATAAGAATATCAGAGGTGGTTTTATAAAACAACCCCCTTGCATGGTTAATTTTTTAGACGCATATTTAGAAATATTGACTATTTTTTTTGGTTGTGCTATATTCAATTGCACTAATGCAACACAAATTATAAATACTACCAACTATTAAATACACATATGGCATATGACGCAAAAAATATGGCAGTTTCCAAGATAATCCAGGCAATGGTGAACTCTTTGCCTACCCGTCAGAAAGACGTTATTACGAAACGTTTCGGATTGAAAGACGGAAAACGTCGGACTTTGGAAGATATAGGAAATAGTTATGACATTACACGTGAACGTGTTCGTCAGATAGAAAATCACGCAAAATCCAGTATCCGCGAATCAGAACACATGGTTTCTTTAAAGCCATTTTTTGAACATGCCATTAGTCATTTTGAACGTCATGGGGGAATGCGCGCAGAACATAAATTGTTTACCGACGATCTTTCTATTTTCTTCCCCTCTGTGGAAGAAGCAAAAGTGGCTCGGGCGTATTTGCATTTCTTGCTTTCATTGCACGACTCGTTTAAGAAACATTCCGAGACAGATGAATTTCATCCTATATGGGCACTTAAAAACACAGACCCTTCAGATGCAAAAGAATCGATATCAAAGTTGACTGAAAAATTGGAAGCACAAAAGGATTTAATGGATAAAGAAAAGTTGCTTGCATTGCTTCAGGAATTAACCGGTAATGTAACAGAAGATGTTTTGAATTCATATCTTGCAATGTCAAAGAACATTGACGTGAATGTGTATGGACAGTACGGTTTGAAACATTGGCCAGAAGTGCACACACGTGGCGTTCGCGACAAGGCGTATTTGGTTTTGAAGAAAAACGAAGAACCGATGCATTTCCGTGACATTGTAAAACACATTAACACTACATTCGATTTAAAGCGTCCAGCACACCCACAGACCGTTCATAACGAACTCATTAAGAATAATCGTTTTGTATTAGTAGGAAGAGGAACCTATGCACTTTCCGATTGGGGTTATCAGCCAGGGAGAGTTTCTGATGTTCTTACCAGAGTACTAAAAGACGCTGGACGACCATTAACTAAAGATGAAATTATCGATGCTGTTTTGAAAGAACGCACCGTAAAAACAAATACAATTGTTCTCAACTTGCAAAATAGGGATTATTTTGAGAAAATGGATGATGGAAGGTTTGTTTTCAAAGCGTAGAGTGTATAACCTAATATTTATAGATGAAGTATTCCGTATAACGGGATATTAATCTTACATTGCGCGCCTTACGTTTTTATATTTTTGCATTTTAAAATATGCCACAACCACCAGATTTTTTTGCGGGCTTTCTGCTCTTCGCCCGTTTCATGTATGACTGGGGATGGATTCCGTTGCCTTTTATTCTTTTCCTCGCTTGGCGGTGGCTTTGGCTATATTCCATACAATTACGTTATCTGAAAAATGCTGATTGGATAACATTAGAACTCAAAATACCTCATAGTGTAGAAAGCACCCCTAAAGCGATGGAGCAGGTTTTTTCTGGGCTCCATAGCATGAAAAAAAACACGAATCTTAAGGAAAAATGGCTGGATGGAAAACACCAGTTGTATATTTCCATGGAAATTTGTGGCATTAATGGCGTCATCCATTTTTTTATACGTACTCCACGTGAATATCAACGAACAATCGAATCCCAGATTTATTCTCAATACAAAGATGCTGAAATAACCGAAGTTGATGATTATACACAGAATCTCCCCGAAGACATTCCTAATGAATTATATGAGCTGTGGGGGACGGAACTGGTCTTCACCAAAGACGATGCATACCCGATACGTACCTATCGGTTTTTTGAAGATCCTTCCAGTGAAAAGAAATTTATAGACCCGCTTGCTTCACTGATGGAGCTTTTGGGGCAGTTGCGCGAAGGCGAACAGATATGGGTCCAATATCTCGTGCGTCCAACTGGTGACGAATGGCAGAGGCAAGGAAAATATCTCATTGATAGACTTATTGGTAAAAAGAATGCAAAATCCGCATCATCTACTAATATAGTTGAAGAAGTAATTCAGTTTTTCATCGATTTAGCACTAGCTATTTTTGTGCATCCTGGGGATGTTTCTCAAGAAAAAAAACCAGAAAAAGAATCTCCCGAAACTCTCATGCAGCATTTATCTCCCGGAATGAAAGATGTTGTTGCTGCATTGGAAGAAAGTATTTCCAAACATGGATTTGAATCTGGTATCCGTATCCTTTATTTGGCAAAAATTGAATCATTTCAGACGTCAAACATTGGTGCAGTTATGGGGACATTCAAGCAATTTTCTACGTATAATTTAAATGGGTTTAGACCTAATAGTTCGGTTACACCTAATATCGATTATGTGTTTAAAAAAACACGAGAATATTTGCGCAAGAAAAAACTGTATAGAAAAACACGGGAACGTAAATTTGTGAGCAGTCCGATTATTTTTAATACCGAAGAATTAGCAACGGTGTATCATGTTCCTTCATTGATGATGGAAGTGCCATTGTTGCCGAAAATTAATGCGAAGAAGGCGGAACCACCTTCAGGATTGCCTACTATTTAATAGAACGAAATGGAAAATAAAATCATTCCTTTTGCCATAACCAATTTCCGAAATAACAGTAAGGTGTTTGGTATAAAAACAAACGATAGGCGTAACCATGTATATGTGGTTGGAAAGACAGGTACGGGTAAAACCACGCTTTTGCGCAACATGATGATATCCGATATTCAGGCGGGGCACGGTGTTGCGGTAGTTGACCCACACGGTGAATTTGCCGAAAGTATTTTAGATTATGTACCAGAAAATCGCATTGATGATGTAGTGTATTTTAATCCTGCAGATTTGGATTTTCCCATTGCATTCAACGCGGTGGAAAAGGTGGATATTAGCGAACGACATTTGGTGTCTTCGGGGCTTATCGGCATTTTCAAAAAGATATGGGCAGATTCATGGGGACCGCGCCTGGAATATGTTTTGCGCAATGCGATTCTGGCGCTGTTGGAACAGCCCGACAGCACTCTGTTGGGTGTTATGCGTATATTGTCGGATAAAGAATACCGCAAGCAAGTTGTCGCAAACACAACCGACCCCGTGGTAAAGCAATTCTGGACGGAAGAATTTGCGAAATATTCTTCTAAATTTGAAGTGGAAGCTGTTGCGCCTATTCAAAACAAAGTCGGTCAATTTTTAACAAATCCTATGATTCGTAATATCGTGGGACAAGTAAAATCCAGTATGCATATGCGTGAGATTATGGATAATAAGAAAATTCTTATTCTAAATCTTTCAAAGGGGCGTATTGGAGAAGATTCATCTGCGCTAATGGGCGCAATGCTTATAACCAAGATTCAACAAGCGGCAATGTCGCGTATCAATATTTCCGAAGACGACCGTAGTGATTTTTATCTGTATGTAGATGAGTTCCAGAATTTTGCCACCGAATCGTTTGCGGGGATATTATCCGAAGCGCGCAAATATCGGCTGGACCTGACTTTGGCGCATCAGTACATTACCCAACTGGACGAAACGGTCAGAGACGCGGTGCTGGGCAACGCGGGCACGCTTATCACATTTCGAATTGGCGCAGACGACGCCGAATTTTTTGAAAAAGAGTTCTCACCGGAAATCACCGCATTGGATTTAGTTAATCTTCCCAATCAGAAAATTTATCTTAAATTAATGATAGATGGCGTAACATCAAAAGCGTTTTCTGCAGATACACTTGCTCCTATTCCAAAACCAGAAAAGAGTTTTAAAGAAGAGATTATTCGCCGTTCTAGAGCGCGCTATGGTTCGTCCAGAATAGATGTGGAACAGGCTATTTCGCAGTGGAGCCTGCCGGTGGCGATTCCCGCGTTCATTCCGGGTTCGGTAGGAAACGCCGCACCGCACAGAGCAGAATCAGCACAGACAGGGGATAAAAAACTGTACGATGCTATTTGTTCGTCCTGTGGCAACCCGACCAAAGTGCCTTTTGAACCCGACCCAAAACGTAAAATATTCTGCAAAAATTGTTTGCCGAATATTGTAAAAGCAAAACAAGAAGCATTCGCAGGAGTGCCTGTGGTTAGTGCACCTGTAGTTGCAAAGACACGCAAAGGTCCAGATTTGTCAGGATTGCGTTCGGTATTAAATAAATCTCTTGATGAAATGAAACAAGCTCAGGATTTAAAAAAAGAAGCTTTTGAGAAAAAAATGAAAGAGCAGAACATGAAAATGGAAGACATCACGAAGTTTTAAAGGCCTGCCGTATGGCGGGTTTTTGTTTACTTCGCTTTCTGTTTGCGTTCGGTGTATATGTTTGATTTGTTAGTAGGGTTTTGATATACTGGCGGTATGAAAAGCATGGATTTAAAAAATGTAGTTTGGAAAGAGGATTCATATTATGTCGCTCAATGTTTAAACGTTGATGTTTCCAGTTTTGGCAAGACGAAAAAAGATGCTCTTGCTAATTTGGACGAAGCGTTGGAGCTTTATTTTGAAGATGTAAAAAAGCCCTTGGTAACGCGTATTCAAAGTCCGCAGATAGTCACGTTTTCTTTCAAGCATGCCTAAACTGTATTCCTCTGCGCATATTGTTAAGGTTCTTCAACAGAATGGTTTTATGTATGTCTCACAAAAAGGAAGTCATGTGAAGTTCAAAAAATTTGAGGGCAAGACTCTTATTGTTATCGTTCCGGCTAATAGAAAAGAAATTCCTTTGGGCACATTCAAGTCTATCTTGCGTCAGGCGCGGTTGAGCGATGATGATTTTAAGAAAAAATGAAAGAGCAGAACATGAAAATGGAAGATATTACGAAGTTTTAAAAGATATAAAATTAGGGATATTAGCAAATAAAATGCCAAACAATACACCAACAGAACATGAGATTAAATTAGTTGAAGCTCTCCAAAGACGGGGAGTAGAGCTTGAAGTTCATCATTGGGATAAACATAAACATATAGATATTTATATTCCAAAAGATAAATTATATATTGAAGTAGATGGAATGCCACATACCACTAGACCGGAGAGAATTATCTCTGATTTAAATCGTGATTACTTTTCTTTTAAAGAGGGGTTTTTTACAAAACATATTACAAATGAGGCTATAGATAGTAACTTGGAAAATATTGCAGATGCAATAGCGCATATTGCAAATAATGCACCAAATAAGATTGGGGAAAATCTTTAAATTCAAATTAATTTTAGCTAAACAAAAACCCTCCGAGATGGAGGATTTTTTTACTTCGCTTTCTGTTTGCGTTCGGTGTAGATGCCGGTTTGGGTGTTGATGGTGATAATGTCACCCACTTCTATAAAAAGAGGAACACTGACGGTGGCACCTGTTTCAAGAACTGCCAGTTTAGTTCCACCTTGCGCGGTATTGCCTTTAATATTTGGCGGAGCTTCTTTGACTTCAAAATCCATTTTAATGGGGATGCGGATGCTCGTAATGTTTGAATCAAATTCAACTGCATCAACAATCATGTTTGTTTTTAAATAGAGTGCATTTTGTCCTAAAATATTTTGGGAAAGTTCAAAACGTTCTGATGGTTTTTCTGGGTCACAAAACCAAAATGAATCACGGTGATTATATAAATATTTTATAGGATGAGTGGTTAATTCTGCTTCTTGAAAACGATCGCTTGCGCGAATATTTTCTGTTACTAATTTACCATTCAAAAGATTTTTCATTTGAACAGTTAAAAGTCCTGCACCACGCCCGATATGTTTATGATATGCATCTAAAACAATATAGGGTTCGTTTTGGTAAATAAGTTCTGTCCCGTTTTTAATAT
Organism: uncultured Candidatus Saccharibacteria bacterium; assembly: GCA_964455595.1. Lineage (GTDB taxonomy): Bacteria > Patescibacteriota > Minisyncoccia > GWC2-36-17 > WO2-46-25 > WO2-46-25. The sequence goes on from CAYVXI010000012.1 coordinate 15,572, forward strand.
CTGAAGAAGTAAGCATAGTATATAAATATAGTAATACTGCAAAAGCATACCAAACAATTTTGCATTAATCAAGGGTTTTGTTATGCTGTAACATATAATATGTATATGAATTTAGAAGCGATTTCTAATCAGATAAAACAATGTCAGGCGTGCCGTTTGGCGCAAGGACGCACCAATGCAGTTCCTGGTATGGGAAATGTACATGCAAAGGTAGTCTTTATAGGAGAAGGACCTGGAAAGCAGGAAGATGCTAAAGGCGAGCCTTTTGTGGGTGCGGCAGGGAAGTTTCTCAATACAATGCTAGAAAGTATTGCCATGAGCCGTTCAGATGTTTTTATAACCAACGTTGTAAAATGTCGTCCTCCGGGAAACCGTGACCCGCAAGAAGATGAAATAAGTGCATGCACGTCATTGTATCTTTGGAATCAACTTGAATTAATTAATCCTTTGCTTATTGCTACGCTGGGCAGACATTCTATGTATAATTTTTTGCCTCAAGCGACAAAGATTTCACTGGTGCATGGCAAGCTAATGGAGGTGGTGAATAAACATATAGGAAAGAGTTTTAATGTATTGCCGTTATATCACCCCGCCGCCGCGCTATACAATGGGGGATTGCGCCAGACTCTACTGGATGATTTCAAAAAGATTCCTAAGATTTTAAAAAGTCTTGAGAAAAAATAAGTTTCAAATGTACAACCATATAATATTAAAAAAAAGTGCAGTCTTGTGACTGCACTTAAATAGTGCTTGTGTGTTTTTTCAAAATTTCCCTACTAAGGATAATCCAATCATGTCCTGATCCTTGTTATATGATGAGGCAAGTCTGTTGAACTGTGCCCCTACAGAGAAAGTATCAGTGATTTC
>CAYVXI010000013.1:0-2832 GCA_964455595.1 uncultured Candidatus Saccharibacteria bacterium
TGTTTTGGCAAACGCCAAAAATGCAAAAGGGGTTTCCGAAGCTGTTTTTCGGATTGTAAGTAAAATTCCCGACACAAAAAAAGTTTGTGCAGAAGGAGGTGTTGGAGATTTGCAATTCAGTAAAATTGTTGTTATTACCCCCGCATCAATTGATTGCAAAGATATTGAACACGCAGTTTGCAACTTGCAATATCCGACGCCGATTTCTGTCGCTGTCCTAAGCTTGAACGACAAAACGTTTAATAATGCTTTGGAAAGCGGAATTGAGCTACTTGGCAGTTCCGGTGTTGATTATGCAATCATTGATTTTGATGATTGTGTTTTTCAAAATATGGACACCATAATCAAGGCTTTTGATGAAGGTGCAAAAGTTATAGGCGTTGCGCATCACAGATTGCAGGATATCATTACGAAAAATAAATTTGCCAAGACTTTCTTGTGTTGGGATGTGGAAGCGTTTCAATACGCTAACTGTTCTGGCTCAAAAGAAGGGGTTAGCAAAGAGCAAACTCTTTTTACTGAACTCGTCCATGAATATGGTAAATGCATTGCGATGTTCGTTCGGTCTGAAGCATTATCAATCGATGATTTTCAAAAAACTAAAAAAATAGATTCCTCAGTAACTCGGGACCAAGAAGAAATGTACAAGCTTATTAAGTCAGGTATCATGCCTGGCTATCCAAAGCCTGTCTTTTACCCCGGTTATCAAGACGCTAAATAATTACTTGTTTAATCCAATCAAACACCCCCTGTACGCAGGGGGATTTTTTTATAAAAAATAGTAACAGGACATTGACAAAAACATAAAAATTATGTTACATAAGTAATGTTACATGAGAGGCTGTTTTAGCCTATTTTGCTGTTTTACAATTGAATATAAGAAGGAGATAAACCGTGAAAAAAGAATTTGGAGTTATTTTAAGAAGTTACGCGGCAGATTTTAAAGACGTTGCTAGTACAGCATCTCGCGCAGTAAAAAGTATTGAATGCATACGAGCATTGCGAAGTGCAAGTGGCGAAGAAATTTTTTCGGAAATAATTGTTCTTGTGCCGTCGTGCAAGGACTGTGGGAGCACTGCTGCTGAAATTCTCAAGAAAGTGAATCATCTTGGATCTCCTTCGGTTGCTGTGTTGAGTGTGGATGGCGATCCAAACAGTGACGTTCTAAATATCGGCGTTGATTTGCTTGCTGACCTCGGTATTACCTATGCAACAATCATTTCCAACAAGGCAATTAGTATTCTGTCCGTCAAGAACATGGATGCTAAAGTTAAGGCATTTAATGACGGCGCAAAGGCTGTTGGCGTAGTCCTTCCCGAATTGAAAGACGTTGTTTTGCAGGGAAGGCTACAAAACACTTTTTGTTCATGGGAGATTGAGGCCCTTCAGGATGTTGGCGGGTTCGATTCAAAAATAGGAGTTGAAGAAATGACTCCTTTGGTTCGATTAATTCGCAACTATGGCAAATGTATTGGAGTTTTCGTTCCCTCTGAAGTATCAGTATTTGATATCGGTCAAACGGATGCCGCAATTTCACATCATGAAAAAGTTGTGGGTACTAAAGTTACTCGTCAGCAGGAAGAAGTTCAACGAGTGAACTCAACATTCGAATTTATCCAGTCAGGCATTATGTCTGGATACCCCAAAACGATATAGTTTCACCAGAAACACCCCCTGCATGCAGGGGGATTTTTTTTGCATAAATATCTATATCTGGGTATAATACGACAATGGAAACATATGATTTTGTAATAACGCTTGTCAAAGACGCCGGTGAACTTCTTTTGAAACAATCAAAAGAAGCATTTCAGGTTATGACAAAAAACAATGACCCTAAGGATGTTGTCACCGCGGTTGATATTGCGGTAAATGATTTTTTGGTAAGTGCCTTAAAAGAAACATTTCCGACATACGGCATTTATTCCGAAGAAGGTTCAGGAGAATCCGAGGAAGGGGAATACATGTGGGCGATAGACTCTATCGATGGTACATCAAATTTTGTTCGGCACATCCCACATTTTGCAATTTGTGTCGGGTTGTTACATAAAGGAATCCCTGTTCTGGGAGTTGTCTATAACCCAATCACCCGTGAACTTTTTAGTTTTAAAAAAGGTGAAGGAGCATATCTGAATGGTGAACGAATAGAGGTTTCTAAGATACAAGAATTAAAAAAAGCCTGTGTGTTATTACATGCAGGAAGAAAGCCGGAGCTTTGGCAATGGGGAGGGGATGGCTATGCAAAGCTTCTTGCAAATGCTCAAAAAACAGGGAATTTTGGCGGTTCGGCACTTGATGCTTGTTTTGTTGCCGCAGGGCGCGTAGATGCTAATATTTACGGTAGGCTTACAGCTATTGATATTGCAAGCGCACTAGGGATTCTTATAGAGGCAGGAGGAAGAGTAGTAGATGAAAAAGGCAATCCTATACTTTTTTCAAAAGAACCTCAGAAAATATTTATGTGTAACAATGAAAGCATAGAAAAAGCACTCCTTGCTTTACTTTAAACTAGAGAAAATTCTTTTTGTCGTTCTTTTTCCTCTGGGGAGCGGAGTGAATTTCTTTGCGTGATATATGTATCTCGTATTTCCTGTGGAATAGGTTTGTCAGCAAGCATATATTCAAGAACTGTATACCAGAATCGTATACGAATTTCAGTTAAAGCATGAAGGTTCCCAGTGGTTTTATTAAAAGAGCGAGCATAGTATTGTAAAAGCTCTCCAATTTTAAATATTCGCATTAGGCGTAAACTTAAATATTCCTCTTTCCCGCGGTTTTCAATAATATAGTGTACAAGAAGTTTTTCTAAATCGGGGCTATGAATAATCATGTAAT
>CAYVXI010000014.1:0-3935 GCA_964455595.1 uncultured Candidatus Saccharibacteria bacterium
ATTTCCTTTTAATCCAAAAGAGATTTCCGCGGTACTGGTAAGTCATGCTCACATCGACCACACAGGACGATTGCCAAAATTATATAAAGATGGTTTTCGTGGAAAGGTATATAGCACGGGACCGACTTTAGATTTTACTCATGTGATGTTGTTAGACTCTGAACATGTCATTCGCAGCGAGGCAGAGCGTGAAGGAATGCAACCAATTTACAATCTGAAAGATGTGGAAATGTTGTTTACGCTTACAGAAAAAATACCCTATGGAGAAATGGTTGTTATTTCAGAAGACATTTCGTTTCGGTTGCAGGATGCAGGACATATTCTTGGTTCTTCCATCGTCGAGGTATTTCTAAAAAACGAAAAAGGTGAATCAAGAAAAATTGTTTTCTCGGGAGATTTAGGTAATTCACCTACACCACTTTTACGCGATGCATATATGGAAAAAGAATCCGATTATCTCGTTATAGAATCCACCTATGGGGACAGGACTCATGAAACACAAGATGAACGTAAGGATTTATTGGAAGACATCATCGAAGAAACAGTTCGCAACAATGGAGTACTGATGATTCCTGTGTTTGCAACCGAACGCACACAAGAGTTGTTGTTTGAATTAAATGAGTTGGTTGAACACGGAAAAATCCCGATTGTACCAGTATTTGTTGATTCGCCACTCGCAATAAAAATTACCGAAATTTTCAAAAAATACCCTGACTTTTATAACCGTGAAGCCGCGCGTTTGCGAAGATCGGGAGATGATTTGTTTAATTTTCCAGGCTTGAAATTCACACCAAGCATTGATGATTCGAAACATATTAATACAGTAAAACCACCAAAGATTATTATGGCAGGTTCTGGTATGTCGCACGGAGGACGTATTATGTATCACGAAAAATTGTATTTATCCGATCCTCGAAACACGCTACTTATTGTTGGGTATCAGGTACGAGGGTCATTGGGAAGAAGGCTTTTAGATGGTGAAAAAATGGTAAAAATAATGGGTGCGGAAATTCCTGTTCGCGCAAAGATTAAAAGAATCTCAGGTTATTCTGCACATGCCGACCAAACAAAGTTGATAAATTGGGTTGATCCTATGCGTCTATCGTTAAAGAAGGTGTTTGTAACGCATGGCGAAGAAGAAGTATCTGAGGTGTTTGCACAACTTCTTAGAGATAAGTATGCTTTAGATGCGCATCCAGCAAAACTTGGAGAATCGTTTGAGTTAGAGTAAAAACATGATATGATAAAGAAAAAATATGGACAAAGAAAAAATTGCATCATCGTTGAAATATAAAATATGTGTTTCTGGAGCTGCTGAATCGAGTCATTGTTCGGAAAATGCGGTTGCAATGGCGGAAGAAATTGGACGGGAAATAATTCGACAGAATGCGGTACTTGTCACTGGCGCAACATCCGGCATTCCATACTGGGCAGCAAAAGGAGCAAAAGAAGAAGGCGGTATTTCCATCGGTATTTCACCGGCGGCTTCGGAGGTTGCTCATATTAAATCATACAAACTTCCCACTGATTATTTCGATCTTATCATGTATACCGGATTTGATTATTCAGGGCGTAATCTTCTTTTGGTTCGGTCTACTGACGCGGTGATTACCATCTGTGGACGCATGGGAACATTGAATGAATTCACTATTGCATTTGAAGATCGAAAACCTCAAGGCGTGTTGATTGGTTCGGGTGGCACGGCAGATAGCCTTAAGGAAATTGTGGAAAAAATGCATCGCGGAGAGGGAAAAATTGTGTACGAAAGTGACCCTAAGAAATTAGTAGCAGAAGTTATTAAGTTAATAGAAAAAGAAAAAGAGCTAAAAGACCATTTGCGCAGAAGTGGAAGTGGCAATGGTAATTCACATTAATATTTTTCTATGCTTCTCTCATTATTAATTGCATTGGTACTAGGGTTCTTTATTGGAGTTGAACGTGAGTTTGTTGGTAAAGAGGCGGGCATCAGGACATATTCTCTTGTTTCAATGGGAGCCGCATTGTTTACGGTATTATCCTTTGATCCTAACTTCCCTGATCCATCACGTATTATTTCGAATATTGTTGTAGGTATTGGATTTATAGGCGGAGGACTTATTATTTTTCATGAAAATAAAGTGCACGGATTAACTACAGCAGCAAGTCTCTGGGTGGTTGCTGGTATTGGTATTGCATCTGGTATGGGTTATTATCGTCTCGCGATTGAAAGTGCGCTATTAGTTATTGTTGTTTTGTTTGTTTTACGAAAAGCAAAGCTTGAAACAGCAATTCATCGTATAGCAGGAATTAAAGATGACTATAGTGATGTGAAATAATGTCAGGAAGATGGAATTATTGGTATGCGGTTTCTGTTCTCGTAGCTACTATAATTGGTGTGGGGTTATTTGGACTCCCGTATGTTGCATATCAGGCTGGGTTTTTTGTAGAAATGTTGTATTTAGCAACATTTCTTTTTGTTTTTATTGCATTACATTTAATGTTTGGTGAGGTAATTTTACGCACAAGCACGAAACATAATTTAATGGGGTATGCGACGATATATTTAGGAAAGTGGTCGCAACGATCGCTTGTTGTTATTGATATAGCAGGAACAATTGGAACCATGATGTTGTATCTTATTGTTGGAGGTCAGTTCTTGCTTATGGTATCTAACGGTTTGTTTTCTCTTTCATGGGAAAGTATTATTTTTTTCTGGCTTCTCTCCAACTGTATCGTCTTGCTTGGACTGCGTGCGGTCGAGCGGTCTGAAATGTTTGTGTTTTTTGGTATTATAATTACAACATTTCTCTTGATTATCGCAGGAATTCCCAAAATACAGATTAGTAATTTTTTCCACATCGATATCAGACACTCTTTTTCCCCTTACGGCATTACTTTATTTGCCCTTGCTGGAACAACTGCTATTCCTGTGTTGCGACAAATTCTCTCCGGAAAGGAACAAAGTTTAAAAAAAGCCATTATTCATGGAACAACTATTGCCGCGATAATCTATGCTGTGTTTGTTATAGTTGTGCTAGGGGTTTCTGGTTCAGAAACAAACGAAAATGCTTTGTTGGGATTACAAGTTTTTTTCGGAGAATCTCTCGTTTTTTTCGGAGCGATACTCGGATTAATATTAGTAGCAAGTTCATATATCATGCAGGCGGTTTACTTAAAAGAATCCCTTATATATGATTTAAAAATCAGGTCATCTGTTTCTATAGCACTCATGGTTATTGTACCTCTCGCGCTTGCTCTGGTACAAAGCAGTGGTTTTATTGCGGTAATGAATTTTTTGGGAATAGTTTTCGGAGGTCTCTGGGCGCTCTTTTTAATAGCACTTTATAAGATATCACAAAAAAAAGGAGACAGAACTCCTGAATATGCGATGCATTTTTCACCCTTTGTTCTTAATCTCCTTGTTGTTTTCTTTGTTATCGGAATTGTATACGGACTTTTATCCTAGAAAAAATTATTTACTGTTTTTAGAATGTGCGGTATACTGGCTATGTACTAAAACTTATATGGATGAACCAAAAAAAATAAAAATAGCGTTGGTGGAAGATGAGAAAGTTCTTTCCCAGGTGCTTGAGAACAAGTTAAAAAAAGAAGGATTTGAAGTTTTTGTTGCTATGGACGGAGAAGCTGGACTCGAAATAATTGATGCAATGAGACCAGATCTTATTTTACTTGATATTTTGATGCCAAAAATTGATGGTTTTGGCGTATTAACGCAACTTTCACAAAACCCAGAACTTTCTAAAATACCAGTTATTATTATTTCTAATTCAGGACAACCCGTAGAAATAGATAAAGCGCTTGCACTTGGCGTGAAGGACTATCTGATAAAAGCAGAGTTTGACCCACAGGAAGTACTCGAAAAGATTAAAAAACAACTTAATTTAACAAGCACACCACAAGAACAAAAAACAGCATCAGAGAAAGTAAAATAGAAC
>CAYVXI010000015.1:0-5591 GCA_964455595.1 uncultured Candidatus Saccharibacteria bacterium
CGTATCACAAAACCTAAAAAAACGCAAGTGTTACATAAACAAATCAAAACACACAAGCACAACCCCTCTTTTTTGTATAGAGTGGTAATGGGGACCTCTATCCCTGTTTCGCAGGGAAATGTATACAAAAGGGCTACAAAAAAGAGGGGTTGTGCTTGTGTGTTGAATGTCCCATACTAAAACTATGAAGAAGCTGGTAGATGCATTTTTGGAATACTTAGAGATAGAAAGAGGGCGCGCGACAAAAACGTTGGAAAATTACCGGCGATATTTGTTGTATTTCATAGAAACAACCGGTGTTTCGTCTCCAGAAAACATTACCGATGAGGTTGTGCGACGCTATAGAGTGCATCTGAATCGTACAAGAGATGCTCACGGAAAAGAATTAAAGAAAAACACGCAAGCATATTATGTTATTGCGTTGCGTTCATTTTTAAAATTTCTTGCAAAACGCGACATTGCTACACTTGCTCCAGAAAAAATTGAATTACCAAAAAAAGCAGATCGTGAAATAGAGTTTTTGGACGAATCAGAATTGATTCGACTTTTAAATGCTCCTAAGGGAGATGGAGTTGCTATTCTTCGTGATAAAGCGATAGTAGAAACATTGTTTTCTACGGGACTTCGTGTTTCAGAACTATGTAATTTACATATTGGCGACATCAATTTAGATAAAGGAGAGTTTGCTGTAAGAGGTAAGGGAGGAAAATTACGTGTCGTGTTTTTATCTGCTTCTGCGCGAGAAGTTTTGCAGAAATATCTCAAAAAACGCGAAGACATTCATGAGGCGTTATTTATTGCACATCATGCAAGAGGAAATTCTTCCCAAAAATCAAAAGACGTTAATTTAACGCCACGTTCTGTACAGCGGTTGATAAAAAAATATGCCGTAATGGCAGGAATAATAAAAAAAGTAACACCACATCAACTACGTCATTCGTTTGCAACAGATTTATTGCATAATGGCGCCGACATACGATCTGTTCAAACTATGCTGGGGCATTCCAGTATAACCACAACTCAGATTTATACGCATTATACTGACAAAAAACTAAAAGAGATCCATGAGAAATATCATGGAAAGAAATAATTATTTTATTTGGTTGTTGTCGAAACGTGGAGCAATTTTTTGGTATGTTTCCAGGTCAAAACCAATAATTTGTTTTTTGGCATTTGAGTCATTTATGCTGAATGCGTCTCGAATATCTCTGATAATAAAAGAAATAGCGAAAAAGGTTGTAGAGAAATACAGGACGCTAATAACAACCGAAACAATTGCGTATTTGTTTTTTCTCAAAAGCGTTGACCACTGAATATTTTTAATTGAAGCTAGGTCTATTTTTTTCATTGGTTTGTTGATTGTATATATACATAGCCTCTTGCTTTCACATCAGCCAAGTTTGTTTCTATGTCCAACATTGATAGGGTTATGGATTCAATATTGATAAGATACGGTGAGTTTTCTATTTTTTTAAACAAATTTTCAATAAGAGGAACTGGTCCACTGGCTTGAAGAGAAAAACTTATTTTGCCAAGAGTATTGTCTGCGTTGACGCGTCCTCTAGAATCAAATTGTACTGATACGGTTGTTTGTGTTAAAACCCCTAGCGTGTTTATATAGTCAACAACTGTTGGCATAGTATCCATTGTGGGTATAGCTGAGTTCATTTTTGTCGTAACCCCTTCCACGAGTTCAGCGTCTTTTTTTAACATATCGAATCGTTCAAGTTTTGTTGTTACAAGGGCAAGTTGGTTATGAGATTTTACAATTTCAGCGGTTACCGTATTAATTTTAACCCCCATTACAATCAATGCAATTACGCCTATCAAGGTGATTCCTGAAGAACGCAATACAAGCAACAAACCCTTTTTGTGAAAATGAGGGATTAGTTTCATGGTGTGGTAGGGTTTATGGTTATGGTGATGTTTTGGGATATGTTTTCTTTGTCATTAATGCCTAATTGCGGAATTTGCACATTTGAAAACAAAGGATTTCCCAGTAGTTCTTTTCTATACGAAATTGCTGCTTCTCTGTTTGTTGCCATAATAGATATTTTAATAGCTCCCTCAGGAGATGGGATGCTTACATCTTTGAGTATTATATTATTATAGTGCAAAGCAGGCATGATTTTTGAAATAAGTAATGACCATTGAAAAATAGATTGTTCGGCGGTTGCAATAGATGCTACGGTGGCGTTAAAAACGGAAGCTTTTGCTTCCAGTGTATTTACTTGATCGTTGACCGAGCTTGGGGCGCTTGATCGAGAAATCTGTTCAATAGATTTTTTCGAGTTTACGCTAAGGAAAAACAACGTTGCACCAAAAACCACTACTAATAAAACGGTTGTTGCGGTTATAATATCTGACCACAAAGAAACATAAGACAGAAAACGGCGTTTATGATACGTTTCTTCCGTTCCAACAGGCATCACGCTGATAAGCGTATCATCATCACGCTTGATTAACCCACGTAAACCAGCGCCATATGCAGGAACATCCGCATCCCCTACTTGTGTGTCAAATATGAAACGCGCGTTTTCCACAGACAGGGAAAGTTCATTGGCAAGGTGGTCGGCAATGTCCTTTTTCTGATCGAAATATGCCAGAAGGACCATCGATGTTATTTCTTGTTCGTGAGGATTTTCCGTTGTATAAAAATGGATAACTTTGCGCACCTCATCCTTCAGAAATGTCTTAAACTCCTCTATGTTTTCCATCTGTGGAACAGGCGCGAACCGACAGAAACGAAGATTTATTCCCGAAATAACCGAGCATTCTACCCCCTCGGAAAGCACGCGCACCACCAAACCAGTCTTGTCTTTAAAGTTTTCCAAAGAACGCGAAACAGAAAAAGGAGGCATTTCGAAAGCAAGTGGTTCCAGTCCCGCTTCTTCACATGAAGTTAAATAACCATCCACTGTTTTTTTAGGCGCAAGGCCTAATAAAATTTCTTGATGATAGATATCTTTAGATTCTGCAGGTTGCCAGTCAAAATACACGTCATTTTCTTCTATAGGGAAAAGAGTTTTTGTATTAAGATTGAGTTTAATAGATTCTTGCATCTGGCTTAACTCTAACGGTGGAAACTTCATAATATCCATGTATGTCTGTGACATAGGGATGCTGACAATTACATACTTTGATTTAAATACATTTTTATTGTTTTGTTGGAAGCTTTTTAAGGTTTGTGTAAGTTCTTTTGCGTTAGCTACTACACCGTTTGCTATAACCCCTAGTGGTAAGGGCATCTCTGCGCGCATAATAATAAAAACGCCCTTTTTGTTTTTTTCTAAAAAGACTGCGCGCAGATACCCCTGAGATATTTCAAGGCCGGTTATTTTTTCTACCGGATTAAATAATTGAGCAATGTCCATAAAGAGATGCTATAATTCTGTGGTTGTGCCTGTTCCTATTTTACCATTTTGCGCGTTGACATTCAAAACAACCTGTAGTTTTCTTGTACGAGAACCTGATGTTCCTGTTGCTATAATACAATCTTGTCCCGCAGAAATTGCTTGTGCGCATACGCTTGCCACGTCTTTTTCAACGATTATTTTCGCGCACGGGGAGCTTCCATTCAACGTGCATCCTGCCGGTATATAATATGCTGAATTGGAGAAGTTTTTATTGCGGGCAATTTGCATTAACGCGTCTTTAACCCCAGATTGCGCCTGTGAAAGAGCTTCTTCAGAAGATCGTTGTGTTTCAGAAATAGTACTTTCAAACAATCCGGAAGACACCATGGAAAGCCCCATGGTTAAAAGAATAAGCAAAATAATAACTGACGCAGATAACAGGGCCATACCATCTTCAGCTTTCAGCTTATAGCTTATAGCTTTTAGAGAAATTTTTACTTTTGATTTTGTATTTTTCATACCCTGAAAGCTAATGAAGCTAAAAGCTAATTCCTTATTTATAATCTATTCCCTATAATATCTGTTGATGTTGCGCTTTGCTGATAATAAAATTGCGCATTGGTTGAATTGTATTTTACCGTTATGGAATAACGCGTGCTTGTTGCGGTTGCGGTGATAACACTGCTAGTGGTGGTTGCCGAGTTTTCTATAGTAGTAAAGTTGAGATACGTAACCAGTACTTTATCGGATGTTATAAAATCCGTGTTTGTACCGGTCACTCGCTGTAGCGCAGACGTGGTGCTTGCGGTTGAGCCAAGCGAATATTGCACATTCTGTCCATTTACCACAGCGGTAAACGTATTACCGGAAGAACCGGCAGTGGGCGTGTTAATGTTTTGCGCGCTTCGGAGGGTTTGAGAAATTGCTTGCATTGCATTGCGCAAGTTCTGTTGCACTTCCGTTTCTGTTTTTGATTTAGTAGAAGACAAACTAAGGTTAAATAAAATTGCGACAAACACACCTGATATCACCGATATTATTGCGATATAAATAATAAGTTCAAGAAGAGAAAACCCTTTCTCTTTTGTATTGTTACTATTATTTTTTTCTCCGTTAGTTTTCATTATGGGCTCCAGTTTACATCAACTTCGGTTATGGTGGGTGATGTGCTTCCCGAAGTGGCACAGTCGGTAAGCGAACATATCTGTACTTGATATCTAAAGTATCGTTTGTTGTTATGTATGGATACGCAACCTACGGCAATAGGAGTGTTGGAAGCACCCGGGTTATACCAGTCGTTTGATGCGGTGGTACATGCTGGGCCGTAATACGACCATGTTCCCGCGTTGCACGTTGGCGCGTTGGTTGCGCCATTTGCGCACTGTGAAGTGCCAAGCTGGAATTGCACTTTCCCGCTGTTTAATGTTCCTTGCCACATAAGCGAATTATAGCCAGCACCATAGGAAACCCCTGTGTCATAGGTAGAAGACACGACATTTCCCGACACCGCATAGCCGGCGATGACCGCTTTTGCATAACGCGTATAGAGCATTCTGGTGGGCGTTAAATTAGTATCCAAAAGGCGGAAGCAATACGTGGTGTTTGAAATAGCATTGCTTGTTGCCTGAACAGCGTATTCAATTTCGGTGAAATTATTAGAAGCCAAAGTGATAGCGCTTGTGGTGTTGCCCGCACTTTTCATTTGGCCCGCAACAAAGGTGTTGTTTGATGCAGTTAGTTGATTGGTTGTTGCAACTCCATCGGAAAAATTGGCCGAAGTGACCACCTGCCATGCATAGCTGGTATCGGTCGGCACGGCGGTATAGCTTCCTAAAGAACAATTTGTAGAGGTTGCATATTGTAATTGAAACGTTGGCGCCGAACCGCGCGTCCAACCACTATTGGATATTTCAAAGCGTAGTCTTTGTGTTGTTGTTTTTGGAAAGCTGGTATATGTGCCATCTTCCACTTGTGCCCATGTTGCGGTAGTTTGGGTGCCATCATCATTACGCCAACGAAAATGTGTTTCCTCGTATTGAGGTGTATATATATTTTTCATCCAATATAAAATACCGGAAAAATCCTGGAACGAACCTGATGTTGATATACCGGTGCTGTTTTGTCCACCAGCATGCAGTAATTGAAAAGTAGCAGACGAACTACTACCGGCAACGCTGTCTATGGCAGAAGCGTGCATTTCAAAACTTGCAGAACTTGATTCAAGCGCATGAGTAT
>CAYVXI010000016.1:0-3778 GCA_964455595.1 uncultured Candidatus Saccharibacteria bacterium
TAAACCCGATGTAGATAAAATAGAAGGATAATCTCCCGCTATTTCCATAGATCAGAAAAGCGTCACATCTAATCATCGCTCTACAGTTGGTACTATTACGGAAATATATGACTATCTTCGTTTATTATTTGCGCGTGTTGGACAGCCTCATTGCCCGCAATGTGGTCGTGCTGTTTCGAAACAAACATCCACACAGATAGTGGATCATATTATGAAACTTAAAAAAGGAGCAGAGATTGCGGTGCTTGCGCCTTTGATTAAAGATAAAAAAGGAGAGCATAAAAATATCATAGAACACGTTGCAAAAGCCGGATATCGTCGCATACGTATAGATGGCGAAGTGTTGCTGATAGAAGAAGCTCACGAAGTTAATCTTGATCGTAACAAAAAACACACAATTGAAGCGGTAATCGATAGATTGTCGGTAGAACAGGGAATGGACAGAGCGCGTCTTGCAGATTCAGTCGAAACCGCGCTTCGTATCGGGGAGGGATGGATGGTTGTTGCGGTAGAAAAAAGCCCGGATAGTGCTTTCTCGGAAAATTTTGCATGTTCGGTATGCGGTATCTCGCTTCCTGAAATAGAACCGCGCAATTTTTCATTCAATAGTCCTCATGGCGCGTGTCTTGCCTGTTCAGGGCTTGGCAAAAATCTTATTGTTGACCCGAAACTTCTCATTCCCAATCCACGATTAAGCATCGACGAAGGAGCTATCAAGCCGATGCAACCAGGTGGTGCTAATTGGCAATGGCTTGCTATAGAAGATTTAGCTCAGCAAATGGGATTTTCTTTAAGAACCGCTATAGAGAAATTACCTAAAGAGGTGATGGATGTATTGTTATATGGTAAACAAGAACATAATTTCGAAGGCATCACAAAGAATCTGGAACGGAGGTGGCGCGAAACGGATTCTGATTGGATTCGGGGAGAGATAGAAAAATACATGATTGTAAAAAAATGTGCAGAATGTGACGGAAAGCGTCTTAAAAAAGAGATGTTGTCGGTGTTGTTTCACGACAAAAATATTTCTGAAGTCGCAGGCATGTCAGTTACGAATTGTCATATATTTTTTAAAAATATTACATTAGGAAAATATGAACAAAAAATAGCTTCCCAAATCATTAAAGAGATACAAAATAGATTGCAATTTTTGGAAGATGTTGGTTTGGAATATTTGTCGTTAGACAGAGAATCAGAAACGCTTTCTGGTGGTGAAGCGCAACGTATTCGTTTGGCAACGCAGATTGGGTCACGTTTGGTAGGGGTGTTGTATATTCTGGACGAACCCTCTATCGGGTTGCATGCGAGAGACAACGCGCGATTAATTGCCACGCTGAAGGGTTTGCGAGATTTAGGCAATACTGTTGTGGTGGTAGAACACGATGAAGAAACAATACTTTCTGCTGATTGGATAGTAGAAATAGGACCGGGTGCTGGTGCTTCTGGCGGTAAAGTTGTATTTGAAGGAACACCAGAACAAATGAAAAAATCAAAAACATTAACGGGACAATATATATCAGGTGCAAAAAATGCCGCAGACGAAAGCATAAAAATTAAACAAGCACCCTCCAAAGAAGCCCAGAAAAAATCTATTGAAATCAAAGGAGGCCAAGAGAATAATCTAAAAAACATTAATGTAAAAATACCACTATCACAATTAGTGTGCATCACCGGAGTATCGGGATCGGGTAAAAGTACATTAGTGGATGATATTTTAGCAAAAGCGCTTGCGCGAGAATTTTACGGAGCAAAGGCCGTTCCTGGGAAGCATAAATCTATAACAGGGATAGAGCATATAAATAAAGTGATTCATATCGACCAATCTCCCATTGGACGAACACCACGTTCAAACCCAGCAACATACACAGGGGTGTTTACCATTATTCGAACACTCTTTGCCGAAACACAAGAAGCAAAAGTGCGTGGCTATAAAGCAGGACGGTTTAGTTTTAATGTTAAAGGGGGACGATGCGAGGTGTGTGAAGGACAAGGACAGAAACGTATCGAAATGCATTTTCTTCCAGATGTGTATGTAGAATGTGAAGAATGTCACGGTACGCGATTTAACAAAGAGGCGCTTGAAATAGATTTTAAAGGAAAAAATATCGCGCAAGTGTTGGACATGAGCGTGGATGAAGCATTTTCATTTTTCCAAAATATTCCTCAAACAAAAAATATATTAGGCGTATTGAAAGAAGTGGGATTAGGATATATTAAATTAGGACAAAGCGCTACCACACTTTCTGGTGGAGAAGCGCAACGCATTAAGCTTGCCAACGAATTGTCTCGTCGCGATACAGGATTAACGCTGTATATTTTGGATGAACCTACAACAGGACTGCATTTCGAAGACGTGTCTCGATTGTTGGTTGTATTGCGCAAATTGGTCAATAAAAACAATACCGTACTTGTTATTGAACATAACATAGATGTTATTGCAGCAAGCGACTGGATCATTGACCTTGGTCCCGAAGGAGGGGATAAAGGTGGGGAATTGGTCGCAACAGGAACTCCAAAAGACATTGCACGAATTAAAAAAAGCTACACAGGACAATTTTTGAAAAGGGTGATATAGGTGTGGTATAATAATAGTGCATGCGAATGACCCACTGACTTTTCTAAGAAAAATCAAAGGAACATTCTACCCCTTATGAAAAAATCATTTTCTATATATATTGTTTATGCGTTCATGGTATTTGTCATTCTGTTGTTTGCAGTGGTGTTGTATCAAGGCATGCAGAGAAAGGAACCGCAAAAACAAGAAAACATTCCTATTGCACCCCTTATATATAATAAGGGTGGCGTGTCGTTTGCGTATCCAGGAGATTGGAATATAGCTGATATTCCTGCATCTACCGACATGATATCAGTACAAATTTCAGATCCTCATGATTTTATAGTATTTGTCGCGTCATCGGCAAAAACATATTCTGATATCAAAATGAAAGAAAAACCACAAGTACAAAAAGATATAGAATTAGGAGGGGTAAAAGGCACAGAAAAATTATGGCTGGACGATAAAAAACAGACGGTTATTCTCCGAGCTGATCATTTGGAATTTCAAGATAGATTTTATCGTTTCGAAATGTTTACAAACCGAAGTCGGCAAGTGAAAGCCGAGCGTGTGTGGAAAGAAATAGTAGATTCAATACAATTTGCTAGTTCAACTAAAGACACAATTCAGGCAACACCACAGAAGTAATACTGTTATTGCATAACGCTGTATGGTAAATTTCAAGATTTTTTCGGTAAGCGAATATACAGAATATCTCAACGAATCAATTGCTCCATTGGATGCAGTGGTTGAAGGAGAGATTTCCGAGTATAAAGTTAATCAGCAAAAGTGGGTCTTTTTTAAGGTCAAGGATGAAAACTCCGTGCTTGATTGTTTTGGTGTTATTTTCAAATTAAAATTCCCGCTAGAAGATGGTATGCGTGTGCGTTTATATGGTCGCCCTAAAATATACCCTAAAACAGGTAAGTTAAGCATTACTGTCGATTGGGTAGAACCATCTGGCGAAGGTGCGTTAAAACGTGCTTTTGAATTGTTAAAAAAAGAACTGGAAAAAGAAGGATTGTTCGCACAAGCACGCAAACGCGCAATTCCGCGGTTCCCGTGCCGCATCGGGCTTATCACATCGCGCGAATCGGCTGCATACGAAGATTTTCTGAAAATCCTGCGCCATCGGTTTGGCGGGATAGAAATCTATCTTCAGCACGTACAAGTACAAGGCGCTGAATCCATCGAAAGCATTTCTTCGGCATTTTCGTATTTCAA
>CAYVXI010000017.1:0-2567 GCA_964455595.1 uncultured Candidatus Saccharibacteria bacterium
CTTATTATTCTGATTTTGGTGCAAACAATACCTCGCCTTTTGCAGGTGAAGAAGTCAATTTCTTCTCCTTATGGCACGATGATTTTGCCCTCGACACATGGACATTCTTCTCCAACGTTACAGGCTCGTGGACAAACGAAACTTATAGCTTTGTTTCTAGTTACGATGAAAAAACGCAGATACTGACGAAGTCAGGATGGAAATTTATGAAGGACGTTTCATATTCGGACAGTGTCGCAACGCTCGATGGCAAATGGGAGAAGCCGCTAAAACTGATAAACAGAGATTATAACGGCGATATATATGAAGTGGACGGCAGGATAGATATCCTTCTGACGCCGGATCACAAAATATATGCGCGAATTGACGATGACGTAAGCTTTTTGGCACGGCTTGTGAAAGATGCAGTTTATGGTGTTGATCAAAAAGATTTCACCTTTACTGAAGTTAAAAAAGCGTATGACTTAAGCAGAAAAGGCCACAGGCTTACTTTCCTTGATAGTGACCTAAAGCCTGTTTACGTAAGCAAGATAACCAAAGAGCACTACTCGGGAAAAATATACGACCTCACTGTGCCGAGCCATGTTGTACTTGTAAAGCGTTTTGGCAAGGATGTCTGGTCATCAAACCTTAATGTAGTAGAAGCATGGAGCAATGTTTCGAAAATCGCCAGCGTGCCTGGTGAAGTTGGATATTTCTTTACTGCGTCCGATCTGAGTGGAAAAACAAATTCAACAGATGTAAACACAATAAACGTTGCAGAAAAGACTGCTAACAGCCCCCCATCAATTTCAAGCCCGTCAGTTAATAACACGCAGCTTTCCATCAATGAAACAGCAAGGCTGAGTGCAATTGTGACAGATGACAAAGAAGTAAAGGAAGTTATATTCTACATAAAGTCTGCGAAAAATACTGTGAACGTAACTGCGGTAAAGTCTGGCGACTTTTATTATTACGATTTTTCATCAAAAACATCGGGCAACTATTCATTTTTATCCATACATGCAAAAGACGAATTTGGGCAATCATCACTAAATACAAACATCGATTTTTCCGTCGGCCAGAATAAAACAAAGAGAGCGTTATTCAAAAACATAAAGAAATTCTACAGCCTCGGAGAAAAAATAGACATCGACCTTGAGATAAGCGACGAAATTCTTGGCAAGATAAAGGACAAAGAAAACAAAAGAGGGCTTCGCGGGCTATCATCTCTAACGAAAAAAGATGTTAAAATAATTTTCACAGAACCAACTGGCAAAGAAACAGAAATAGAAGCAAAAGGCCTTGGAAAATTAAGAAAACTTTCACTTGGCAGCGAAAGAGATATACGCCCAGGATATTACAAAATAAAAGTAGTATTTCTTGAAGGCGAGCCTGAAGAAATTGTTGAAGAATTTGAATTCTCTTACGGGCTTGTCAACATAAACACGGACAAAAGCGTTTACAAGCCGGCAGAGACTGCGACTATCGTAGTTGGAGTTCTTGACAAAATAGGCGTTCGAGTAAATGAATCATTTGTTTTATTGACGATAACGGAACCTGATTTATCCCAGTATACTTACACCACGCAGAACGGAGAGATAACTGACAACAACAATGGGACTTACACGCTAAAATACGCTGTTAACGGCCCGGGCGAATACAAAATATTCGCAAAAGCTGAAAAATACCTTGATGGATATTCTGTAAACTCGTCCTACGAAACGACGTTTGCTGTTAAAAACTTCACAGAATTTGACATAGTCAGGGATGCGCCTACAGTTATAAACCTCCAGCCTTATACCATAAAAATAAACCTGACTGCAAACGTGGATGCAACAAATGCAAAGTTTACGGAAATTGTGCCTAAGCAGCTCTCTGTAGATGCAGGAGATACGAAAGTTACAGAAATTAACAATACATTAATTTTAACATGGAACCTTGGTGACATGTTGAAAGGAGAGAGCGTTATAGTTAATTATACCTTCACACCGCCTAACATAACACCTAAGCTTTACCTTCTTGGAAAAGCCAAAGTTGATTACAATAACAACGAGACATTTGAAGAATACAGATACTGGACAATTGCGGTGGATCCTGTATTCTACTACTACGTAAAATGGGATTTCAGGTGGCGCGCCGCTGGCAACGTGACAGATTCTCTCGTGCTGTGCAGGGGCGACCATTATACCACACAAATTCTACTAATGGAACTGGCAGACGACTCAGACACAGGTGCGGTGCTTACAAGCAGGCTGGAGCTTTTGCCGGAAGGCGAGTCAACATACCAGAACATGCCTTATGGAGGATGGACTTATTATAACGGAATGTCAAACTCGATAACTATTAACGCATCAGAGCTTGGAGTTACCGACACATGCGGCAGTAACACTATTGACGACCACTGTGCGCTCCAGCACAGGTTCATAAACATCACAAATAATACCCAGATGAGGAAGTATAAGCTGAAGTTCACTGCAAACGAAGTGCCCGGCCTGTTCAGGGACGGTACAAACATAATAAATACAAGAGTTATAGACTGCAAGAACGTCAACATAAAAAGAGACGTAAAAATATACTCGCCTTCA
>CAYVXI010000018.1:0-5173 GCA_964455595.1 uncultured Candidatus Saccharibacteria bacterium
CTTTTATAACAATAACAATTGGTGCGTCGGTGGTTCCACTGCTGATTTTAATACCCAAATCCTTAGTACTTTCCGAGCCCGGAATATAGTTATCAAGACCAAATACCTTTTGTGAAAGATCTTTTTTAGTTAAAAATTGCATTATGTTTAATATAACAATAGAATGATAACTAAACAAATTAAAATTTATGCGTAGATTAACGGAAAATAATCCTATAGATCTTTTGAAAGCGGTTATTGAAAGTTATGTTCAAAAATATCCGCTTCATGCATTTAAAATTGAGGTCGGAGGAAATTTTTTTACGGTTGGGAGAAGCAGGGCAGTAATTAACATCTCTATTGAGAAAGAGGAAATTTTGTCGAAAATTTTTTCTGAAGGTTCGTGGGCAATCGGTGAGGCGTACAGCACTGGAACAATTGAAACTGATGAAAAAGATTACAAATTTTTCCTTCTTATTTTTATACGCCTTATAACCGATAAACGAATTGTGCGAAACCTAAATCCATTTTTTAAAAAAAGGATACAAAAAATGCCACTGTATAAATCCTTCTTTAAAACTCGTGCTAAAAAAACGAACAAAGATACTCCATTTCATCGCTGGTTTCAAACAAAAGAACAAGAAAACACTTTTTATTTTTTGTGGCTCAAAACACCATACACTCAATATAGTTCCGGAAAGTGGAACAAAAATACTAAAACACTCGCGCAAGCACAGATTAATAAAATAAATTTTTATGCAAAACTACTTGGAATACATAAAGGATCTTCCAAAAAATTACTTGAGTTGGGTTGCGGTTGGGGAGGTTTTGTTCTGTATATTGCAAAAAAATATGGATTACGTTGTGTTGGTATTGATATTTCAAGACAAAGAATTAATTTTATAGAGAAAGAAAAAAAGCGTCTTGGTTTAGAAAATCATGTTTTTGTCAACACAGATGACATGCGATACATAAAAGATACCTTTGATTACATTGTAAGCATTGGCACACAA
Organism: uncultured Candidatus Saccharibacteria bacterium; assembly: GCA_964455595.1. Classification (GTDB taxonomy): domain Bacteria; phylum Patescibacteriota; class Minisyncoccia; order GWC2-36-17; family WO2-46-25; genus WO2-46-25. The sequence continues at coordinate 993 of CAYVXI010000018.1, forward strand.
TTGTCTCCGAATAGATATGATATGTTTTTTAAAAAAATATCAAACCATCTTAACAGGGGAGGGAGAGCACTTTTTCATTATTCCCTATTCGAAAGCAATTTTATATATAAAGATGACCCATTTTTACAAAAGTATATTTTTCCTGATGGCGGATATCGTTTTAAAAAAGAATATTACTTATTATTAAAAAAATATTTTCACTCTGTTACTGTTGGTTTTTTGCCGAATCTTTCATACGTTAAAACGTTAGATGCATGGCTCAATAATTTTGTATGTAACGAAAAAAAAATAGAAAAATTATTTAATACAAAAATTAAAAAAGATGATGTAAGGTACTACATTCGTGTTTTTAAGCACTATCTCGCATTTACCTCCGCGAGTTTTATGGTAACAGGAAAAACAATATATATTCTTGCAAAAAAAGCAGATTGTGAGTAAATCTGCTTTGTGGATTTGTATAACTATATAACTCGAGATACATGTTGTCTCTCATACCGACGAAATTCTTGTGGCAACAATGACTCCTCCGCGCTTACGATTTCGTCGTCAAACGCGGTAACTCCGCGACGCCCCTTTCCAACACGAAAGTTTCGATAAAAAACCCCTTGCCATACAGCCACTTCTTTTGAGCTTATGTGCTCTGTGTTTACAATTGGTGTCCATTTATTAATTAAAGCTGAATCAACAGATTTTTCACGCAGACCGCGCTTAATTAATTCTGCCGTAAGAGGGGTGCCATCAAATGTCATGATGGCGTTTGGAGTTACAGAAAAACGAAGTTGTGGATTAATGGAATACAATTCTTCACGCAATTCCCAGACAGCATCAAACAAACGCGCAAACGATTCATGAGAATCTTCAGGAAGACCAATAATAAGTCCGTATGTAATATCAGGAACACCCGCAGTGACAATTGCTTTCATCATTTTGACATGATGTTGCCAAGAAAGTAGTTTGGGATACCGCTCACGTATTTCATCAACTGGACGTTCTGCTGGTATATATGCCTGTACACAGCCAGCACTTCCCTTTTTCCATCCCCACAGTAAACGTACTAATTCAGGATCAGGATCAGACGTATTTGGATTGTTTTTGTTTTTTGGTAACCCGCGGCCATACGTTGCTTTTGTAAGTTCCAGCCCATTCCGCCACATCCAATTTAACTCCAGATCTTTAAATGCCTGTATAATACCGTCAATTTCTTTTCTTCCATCTGGATTTTTTCCTTCATACAAAATACGTCCTAAAAATTGGTCAGAACTGCAATTAACTGATCGCGCTCCCGCCAATTTCTGAAGCGTAAGCCATTCTCTGAAACGCTCTGAAGACATATACTGATACCCAAGTTTATATTGCGGAGTGAGACAGAAATTACATTTTCGATCACAGCCGTGATCAAACATTATTGATGTCATTGGCATAAATTCTTTTGGAAATGATTCGCGCCAATGGTGATGACCCACAGTTTCTTTGACAAAGGACAAGGGGGGAGTAGGCCAATCATTCGGACTCATGCGTGGAGATCCTTGCCGCACCCCACCTTCTTTCGTGTACAGATCGCATGGATGATTTGTTTTTTGAGAAAGCGCGTATTCAATTGCCGCATGGTTACTACCGCCTGATTTATCTAAGACAACGACGGTTGCCCCTGCTTCAATATATACATCCGGTCGCGCAAAAGCGTCAGAGCCTCCGACAACAATCGGCACAGAGGCATTTTGATTTTTTATGTGTTTAATGATTGTTGTTACTACTTCACGTTCCATTTGGAAATTTCAGGTCAAACCCCACACATCACAATCATCTCTATGAAGTCGCCGCCAATCGCCACCAAGCGTGGTTTTTGTTAAAACGCGACCATTCCACAAAACTTCTCCAAAAGGAATTCTTAAATCTCCAGGAAGAAGGTTGAAAAGCTTGACATCGTATCCTGCGTCAAAGAGAGTACCTCCGAGAGCCTCTTTTGAGGTCAAAGATCCATGATTTATTGATGATGTCCAATTTTTTCCTTCTCTATCAATTAATTCCAGTCGTGGATGTTCAACAAGGCCAATGGTTATTTTTTTCATGCGTAATGCCGTATTGTTGAAGAACGCTGTAATACACAGTATCACACATTTTAACACTCAGCAATAAAGCAAGTTTTTCTCCTTTACTTTTGATATGTGAACTATATAATCCAACACAGAAGACTCTCCGTGCAATATCGATCGTAGAGGTTATAGAGATGAACCATCTGTTGAATCCGCGCACTATTCGTATCGGGCTCGTTGAATCCCCAATGATGACACTTGTTGACGAGAACGGTGTGTGCTTTACATCCGCATATCATAGTTTTCTTGCGTCAAAGCAGGTGCTTGCGGGCACCCTGCTTGCAGCTCACTTTGATGTTAAGTTATATAACCTTCGAAGTATGGAAGAGACAATAGAGCTCGGCACGGTTTCTTGGTATGATAAAAAATTTAAAAAGATTGCGCGAGGAGGGGATTGGAGAACGCTTGATTATTCGGAATGCGATGTGTGGGGCATAACAGCAAACTTCTATCAAGAACGAGACGCTGTGTGCGCCATTATTAAACATTTGTCACTTGGGGGAGCAAAAGTTGTCGTGGGGGGCTCTGATGTGTTTGCTGATCCCGAAACGTATATTAATTCCGGCGCAATAGTTGCTGTTCTTGATAAATCAGGCGGAAGCAATATCGCCGCTATTGAACTTGCCCTTACCGGAAAAACAGAAAAACCTTGTTGGGTGTTTGTAAAAGATCTGGGTATTATAGAACAAAAACCATGGCGACTTCACCCAAACAATTGGGCTCTTCCTTCTTTGTCTTTTGTGAAACAAACGCTTGTTGAAGTACCGTGGAAAGATACATCAGTAAACGATACATTCCCAATGGGTCCGGTAACTCCCGACCATGCATGTAATCGCCGATGTGATTTTTGTCAATCGTGGACATATCGCATTCCATACGAATATATGAGCGCTCAAAAGGTATTGGAGTGGATTGATCTTGAAGTGGCGGCAGGCGCTCGCTCTATCATTAATAATTCAGATCAATTTTTGGGAAGAGTCTTGTGGCGAGAGGGACGAAAAGAAGTGCTTACTATTATGAACGGAATCAAAGAACGTCGTCTTAAAAATTTGTGGTGGAATGGACTTGAAATACAGATGGCAACAATGGGACGAGGAATGTATAAACCAGGACATTCTAAATATGATCCAAGACCGGATCTTGAGCTCGTTTCAGCCCTGTGGGGATATGACGGAAAAGCAGGGTGTGGACAGGCATTTTTGCCGGCAGAACGGCCACTTGAAGGAAATAGCGCGTATAGAAAACTTCTTCCATGGTTAGAGCATGTTGAAATGGTAAAAGCCATTGTCCGGGCAGGAGTACCCGACATCACCTACGCTCTTATTATTGGTCTTCCGAACGACACGGATGATTCTCTTAAGCGCTTACTTGAAGCTGTTCAAGAGTTGCGCAATGACGTACTCACCATAAATCCCAATATTCAATTTGCGGTTATTCCAAGCTGTTTTATACCGTTTCCTGGAACAGAACTTGCTGAACATCTTGCGCGAGAAAAGCTTATCATGGCATCTGACCCTGCATTGTTTGGAAAGTGGACTCCGGTAACAAACACCCATCATTTAAGCTCATGGAATATACACGAATGGCAGGGACGATTTTACAGAGAATTTATGCCGAAGCAGTATGCCGATAAAACAATATCTTCCCTTGGCGGCACTGAACAAATTTTTTGTAGTTAATAACTCACATATTTACGATGTGAGTTTTTTGTTTGTATTTGACTTGTGTCTGATCAATTGGTAATTTGAGACCAGAATCTAAAAACAACAAGAGGAGTTAAAAGATGCCGAAGCAGAAAAAACAAGAACAAATTACATATGCCGAGGTCGTTGACAACACATGGATAAACGCGCGAAAAACACGACGATTTCACAACAACCCGGAAACAATTCCAGGCTCTGATTTTAAAATTGTAATGCGTGTACGTGGAAAATGGCAACATGAACTTGATAGCCTTGGGCCACTTCTATCCGCGGGATACAACTTTCACGGAGACATGCATGGCGTAAAAGCAAAAAAAGATATTGCGTACGCTAAAGAAAAGGGCGCGGTTGGTTTTGGTAATGATACTGTGTATTATCAAACAAC
>CAYVXI010000019.1:0-11170 GCA_964455595.1 uncultured Candidatus Saccharibacteria bacterium
CATACGGCGTTGAACCATATGGAAAGGATTTAACTTGTCATTCATCCCTGCGTTGAAAGAGCAGGACATTGCAGAAGGTGCTGGATTTAGTGGCCTTTAATTCATGAGAATCTCACAAATACTTACAGCACCAGTAAGGGCTTTGAAAGCACTGGTAGGATTCATATTCGTTCCGCAAGGGGAACGCGCTAAATCCGCGTATATTCTCATTATTATTTTTATAATGGCTTTTTTTGCCGCGGCACTTGATTTCCCAACCTATTGGGATAGATATGCTGATAAGATAAACAATAAAGCATCCCATTCTACTATTACCATAGTTAAAAAAATACACATACCTCATTTTTATAAATTAGAGTGGAGATTGGGATTAGATTTAAAAGGTGGGGCACATTTGGTTTACATGGCCGACTTAACGGGAACTCCATCAACTGAATACGCTTCTGCAATGTCAGGTGTTCGAGATGTTATTGAACGTCGGGTAAATGCTTTTGGTGTTGCTGAACCAAATGTACAAACTTCAATTGTAGGAGGTGAACACAGACTTAATGTAGAGCTTGCTGGTATCACTGACGTGAACCAAGCAATCAAAATGATTGGTCAGACACCCTATCTTGAATTTAAAGAAGAACGAACTACAGAAGAGACAAATGCAATTCTTGATTTAATAAAGAATGACCCTTCATTAAATCAAGACCCTTATTTTAAGGACACTAAATTGACCGGTAAGTATTTACAGCGTTCAGAGGTTACCTTTGACCAAAATACCTACAAACCCGTTGTTAATTTGAATTTTGATGCAGAAGGAACTGAATTGTTTAAAGAAATTACTACAAGAAATGTAAATAAACGTGTTGCTATTTATCTTGATGGCAGTCCCATATCAGTACCGAATGTCAATGAACCGATTTTGTCGGGTAAGGCTATTATTACCGGCAACTTCACCGCTGAAGAAGCAAAGGAATTAGTGCAACGTTTGAATTCGGGTGCGTTACCAGTACCTATTACGTTAATATCACAACAAAGTGTTGAAGCATCGCTTGGACAAGAAGCATTGGAAGCAAGTTTAAAAGCAGGTTTGTATGCACTTGTTATCATCGCAATTTTTATGGTCTTATGGTACCGTCTCCCTGGAATTCTTGCTGTTATAGCACTCCTTTTATATACTTTTTTAACACTAGCACTATTTAAACTATTGTTTGTTACCATGACGTTGGCAGGTATTGTTGGTTTTATTTTATCCGTGGGTATGGCTGTGGATGCGAATATTCTTATTTTTGCTCGCATGCGAGAAGAATCCCGTGCGGGAAAGAAATTTGATCTTGCTGTGTACGATGGTTTTAAAAGAGCTTGGCCTTCAATTCGTGATTCGAATATTTCAACATTAATAACGTGTGTTGTCTTATACTTCTTTACCGCAAGTTTAATTAAAGGATTCGCATTGACGCTTGCTATTGGTGTTTTGGTATCTATGTTTTCCGCGGTATTTGTTACCCGCTTACTTTTGAAAGTGGTCGCAAGTGAAAGAATTAGTAAATTCAATTTCTTATGGTACAAATAGTCAAATATCGCAAAATATACTATATCATTTCAGGAACGCTTATTGCGTTGAGTTTGTTAGCTCTGAGCGTATGGGGTTTAAAATTAGGCATCGACTTTAAGGGTGGATCACTCTTATACGGTAACTTTACAACATCAATTCCTGCTCAAAAAGATATTAGTAGTACTCTTTCAAAAATTGGAATTGAAGAAACTATTATTCAACAAACCAATGATAATGGTGTGATATTGCGTTTTAAAGATGTTGATGAACAAAAACATCAAGATATAATTAAGACTTTACAGGACCTTGCGGTAAGCCAAGATTCTCAAAATACATTTTCACAGAAAAGCTTTGAATCTGTCGGCCCATCAATCGGTAAAGAATTACGCTCAAAAGCGCTCACTGCAGTCGTGTTGGTTCTTATACTTATTATTGCTTATGTCGCATTTGCATTCCGTGGTGTTTCTTATCCGCTTGCATCGTGGAAATTCGGTATCGCAACGCTAACTGCGCTATTTCATGATATTATCATCCCTATGGGTTTATTTGCGGTTCTCGGTCATTTCTATAATATTGAAATTTCAAGCGGATTTATCGCAGCGATTTTAACAGTACTAGGTTATTCTGTTCATGATTCTATTATTGTTTTTGATAGAGTGCGTGAAAATCTTATAAAACATCATGGCAGAACATTCGATGAAACGGTAAATATTTCGGTAAACCAGACATTCGTTCGTTCATTAAATACATCTTTTACTGTTATTTTGGTATTGTTATCAATCTATTTCTTAGGAGGGGAGTCGATTAAATATATCGCTCTTGCACTTATTGCCGGCGTGGCAGTAGGTACCTATTCATCTATTTTTATCGGTAGTACGATTCTCACTACCTGGTACGCATACATGCAGAAAAATATAGTATCAAAGAAGTGATACGTGTTGATTTACAAGCTCTAATTCATGTCACATGAATACTAAAAATATCATAATCTCATTTGGTGCTATTTTATTGATAGGACTTATGTTTGTTTTTCAATCAAAGCCTACTAATACCAATCAATTGATTGAAGAGCACGATGTAAATGCATCAAGTACAGAAGAAATTGTTGCCGCAACAGCAACGTCTACTGAAACACCCATCACCCAATCAGAAAAAAAAGAGAAGAGTATATCAGGGCTTACTATTATCCCAGGGTCATTTCATTACGATATTAACATAGGAAAAAACCAATGCGGCGAAAAAATTGGAACACTTACCATTTCAAGTACAAATCCAACTGAAATAGTATATTGGGAATTACAAGGCATGAAACCCATATGGATGAATGTATCATCTACCTATGGAGAAACACCTGCTCAAGTAGACATGACTTATAATTGTATTATGTCTGGTACTTCTAATGGCGACTATCAGTATGCATTAGATGTGATGCAGACAAATAAAGACGGAAGTAAGCCAATCCATAAATATCTCTTCGCTATCGTTTTTAATGGGAAAATTACTCTTGAGAGTAAATAATATTCTCTATAGATTATTCTTGTTGCCAAGATAAAAATCATATCCAGACATTGTTTTTTTACCCTCTGGTTGTACTAGGTCTAACATGAGGCATCCACTTTTCGTATGAAGTGTGAGTTTTTTGTCATGTGATAAAACTAAAGTTAGTGGGGAAATTGGATTATGCACACATGACACTAATTGCACTTTTTGCAATATAAGTTTTTTGCCATTTTTTAAAATAAGATATGTTCCCGGCCAAGGACTTAATGCTCGAACCATATGCTCTATATGAGATGCACTATGTTTATCTAAAACACATCCATCATCTTTGGTGAACAAAGGCGCTAAAGTAGCAAATGAATCATCTTGTTTTTGAGGAACAATCCCACCTTCAAGCCATTTAGGAAGAGTTTTTAACAATAGAGAACTTCCTGTGTCTGCAAGTTTTTGAGTAAGACTTTCTGTAGATTCGTCTTTTTGTAAAACGTAAGACATTTGGGAAATGATATCGCCAGTATCTAATCCACTATCTATGTTCATAATAGTTACCCCTGATTCTTGGTCACCATTTAAAATAGCTCTCTGAATAGGGGATGCACCTCGATATTTAGGCAATAGTGACGCATGTACATTAAGAATATTGTATTTTGGAATATCGATTATTTCTTGAGGAATTAATTTTCCATAAGAAGCAACAATAATACAATCTGGTTGTTCGTCTTTTATGCGATTAACTACATCAGCGCTTTTTAAGGTGTTAGGTTGCCAAACTGGAATGTTATTTTTTTGTGCAAGTAATTTAACGGCAACTGGTTGAATTAATTGTTTTCTACCAATAGGTTTATCCGGTTGAGCAATTACTAGAATTGGTTTGTATGTCTTTGATTGAATGAGATTATCAAGAACTATTTCAGCAAGTCCTTGTGTGCCCATAAATATAATTCTAGGATTCATCTTGTTTGTCATAAGAAATATCGTCAGCGTCAACAATATCTTTGGCAATATCGCAGAATAACGATCCATTTAAGTGACTAATTTCATGTTGTATAAGCTGTGCAACAAGTCCTTCTGCTTTTATTTTGAATTTTTTACCGTTTTCGTCATACGCTTCAACTTTTAAGGCTGGTGCACGTCTGGTATTGCCGTATTTACCAGGCATCGACAGACATCCTTCTTCCATAACTTCGAGTTCTTGAGATATCTTGGTAATGACAGGATTAATATATACTAAATGCCGTATTCCTAATTTTGATGACGCAATAAATAATCGTATATTTTTACTAACCTGTGGCGCGGCAAGTCCTACACCGTTTTCTGTACTTGCAAGCGTATCATGCATATCCTGAATGAACGCAAGAAGCGCCGGGTCGCCGAAAACGGACACCTCTTTCGAATGTGCCCGCAGAATCTTATTTTTTGGCCCCTTCAGTTCTTCTTTTTCAATGGGAAGTATTGGCATATATAGTTTGATATATCATAACAAGACACTTATACTCTTTCAACTTCAACCGGTGCGTTCCTTCGGTTTCCCGTGGAGGCACGCGTGGAAATATTTTACGCGATTCTCATTGGCGATTTTCGTTTCGTGCTTCATCATGGATATGAATTCGTCGCAGCGCGCAATGCCGAATTTTCTAGCCATACGCACCAGATAGCCGAAATGCTCTCTACCGCCGAACCATTCGTAATGGCGGTCGGCAAAGTCCTGGAATTGATTATGGACGGGCATAGGCGCAATGAGAATGCATTCTGCTTTCATCATACGTGATTTCCTGTTAAAATCAATGTATATGATATTTTAAGCACGCACCTTTGGCGGTTGCCCTTGAAGAATGTCTCGCAAGTTCCAGCCGGGCTCGGTCTCCCTCCCAGTCTGCCCTTTGTTTACTAAGGTCAAGCGTGGTTCGGCGGAGCTCACCACCATGAGCTTGTCGAATGGTCGGGGAATAGAAAACAAATGGCAGACTGGGAGGGAGCCGGGCGCTGAGAGCAAGGCTGCCGTTTCTCGCTGGAAGAAACGGACAGCCGGTTCTTCAAGTGGCAACCGCCATAAGTGCGTGCACATTACCTATGAACACTCAAAAGCGCCATATTCTTGGTGTTGCCACAGATGATGTAACTATGGAGGAAGCCATTGGCCTGGCCGAAAAAATGCTCGCGGGCGGGCGCTCTCATATAATATGCACGCTGAACCCGGAGATTGTTCTTCGGGCGTCTAAAGACGCGTCCTATACTTTGCTCTTGAATGCCACTGACTTGGCGTTACCCGACGGTATCGGGCTTGTCTGGATAAGCAGATTAATTGGCATGCCATTACGCGAGCGCGTCGCAGGCGTTGATTTCATGCTCCGCATGTGCGGACTTGCCGCACAAAAAGGCAACTCTGTTTTTTTTCTAGGCGGTAGGAACGGAGTCGCACAAAGAACAGAACAGACAATACAACAGGAGTTTCCATCTTTACGGAGCGCGGGACATTCGGAAGATGTTGAACATTGGCGGGATATTCCCGCGCTTTTCAAAGCGGATATTATTTTTGTCGCCTTGGGGGCGCCCCGGCAGGAGCAATGGATGAGTGAAGTAATACCGCACCTTCCTGCGGCAAAAATCCTTATGGCGGTCGGCGGTTCGTTCGATATGATTTCGGGCGCCATTCCGCGCGCACCGGCATGGCTACGCAACGCGGGACTGGAATGGTTCTGGCGGTTTGCTCTGGAACCACACAAACGCTTTATGCGCGTCTGCAATGCCGTTATTATATTTCCCATAAAGGCGCTGATATATACCTTTATGCATTATTGACATATGTAGAGTTTTGGTGTAATGTACGCAAAGTTCATTAACAATAGTTAAAACGAAAGGGGAATACACTCATGAAGACAATTATACTCTCAGTGTTTAATAAATTTGGTGACTATATAGCAAACTCAACAGAACTTGTTGCCCAGAATCTACACGGTTCACAAGTTGGGGATTTTACTATTCATTCAATTTTGTTCAATGCAGAAATCCCCCAAGAAGATCGCGGCGTAATTCTTTTTTCAATAGCTCAAAAACTTAATGCAAGTGGGATCATCTCTCTTGGGATGGCCTCAGAGAAAACAGGGTTATGTATTGAGCAGATGGCAACAAATAAGATTCATAACACGAAATACTGCTCTCCTTCAATTAACGGAACATCCATTGACGCACATCGTCCATACGAGGAACAACTTCAAATAAATCTTCAGCCATGGAGTCTTGAGCTCTTCAAGAAAACTTGTGCTGAAAAAAATATTCCTATTATGCAAGACTCCGAGGATGCTGGCGGATTTTGTTGTAATCATTTAGCTTATCAAGTGGTGGTTCAAATGGAATCAGAAGTGTGGAGTAAAATTCCATTCATTTTTATTCACACGCCCTGCTCACCAGAAACGCTTCTCGATGCTCAAAAATTCTATTCCAGTGGTAAAATTACCATGTCTGTAGAAGAAATATCAGAAGCAATAAGGATTTTAATCTTGAACGCAAAAATATAAAGGCGCATTTTCCTTATCATGGAATAAAGACGGGCATTAATTTGCTTCCAAGGTGGATATAATATGTAATACCAAGCAGGCCATGAAAATGGTCTGCTTTTTTATTAGAGGAACTGCTAATATAGTATTCTCATGTTTATTATTATATACTGTACCAACTATATAATGCATTGATAATTAGCGGAAAATAAGATACTCTGAATAAAACGGGATGGCAAAAAAAGTAACCATCGTAATAGTGAACTACAATGGGGCACGCGATACGCTGGCGTGCCTTTCTTCATTACGGGGTATAGATTATCCAGAATATGAAACAGTTGTCGTCGATAATGCGTCTGATGATGTGCAAGATTTCGCCCTTGCACTAAGAAAATATTTTCCCGAAGTAAAAATTATTGCTTTACCGCAAAACAGGGGATTTTCTGGTGGGTGTAATGTTGGTATAGAATATGCTTTAGCATGGCAAAGTGATTATGTACTTTTATTAAATAATGACACAACAGTTGCTCCAGATTTTTTGACAAAATTAGTTGAAGCTTCCGAGTCTGATTCGCACATAGGTATTACGGGAGCTAAGATATATTATCAAAATAAACCAGATACGATTTGGTATGCTGGCGGGAAATTTGCTTGGAGAAACGGCGGTATACATCCTGATATGGGTCGAGTTGATTCAGCTAAAGATGATTCGCGTATAACTAATACTTCTTATGTAACTGGATGTGTGTTATTAATAAAAACAGAGCTATTACGTCATATTAAAACGATGCCAGAACAATATTTTATGTACTATGAAGACATTGATTTATCGCTTATCGTTCAAAAAGCAGGATACAAAACTGTTGTCGCGCATGCTTCGCACGTTTGGCATGCGGTATCAGCATCAGCACGTCATTTAGGCGAACCCCTTCTTTTGTATTATCATACGAGAAATTCTTTATTGCTTACACAAAGAAATGCATCAGTGTTAGTGAAATTTTATATGTATATATGGAGCTATTACTTTTATTTTAAACAGCGAATAAAAGTACTATTTTTTCCATCTACGCGCCCTCTTGCTAGTATGATTATCCGCGGTATAACGGATTTTCATAGTGGAGTATTTGGTAAATTTAAATAGCTACTACAATGAAACGTATTGGAATTGAGTGCGAACAATTAGAAGGAGAGCGATTTGGTGTAGGACGAACATTAGCGCAACTTTTGGAAGAGCTTACGCGTATTCCTACTATAGAAAAACGTTTTCGCTTTGTACTATATTTTAAATCACAGATTCCAGAAGATGCATTTCTGGCACATCCCATTTTTGAGAAAAAAGTTCTTACAGGTGGTGTTATCCCGCGGAGTTTTAATGTTTTTTACCATATATTATTACCGATACGATATTGTATAGATACACTTGATCTTTTTTTCTTCCCTTCGTATATGCTCCCGGCATTTTTTATTGGTAAATCAATCGTAGTATTAACTAACGACGCCTATTGGGAAGCACACTATGGAACATTACCTTTTCGCTACCGTATTTCATACCGTATGTTTTGTTATTGGGCTACAAAACGAGCCAGTAAGATTATGTCTATTTCGCAATTTTCTGCAGATGAATTAATGAAATTGTATAACATCCCGTATTCTCGCATGTTCGTAAATCCATGGGGGTTAGATCCTGTTTATCAGCAATTTAAACGTGCTGATGATTATGAACAACACATTACTGCATTAAAAAATAAATACAATATACAAGGTGATTACTTTATTTCAGTAGGACAAGCGTTTCCACGAAGAGGTGTTAGAGAAGCTATGCAAGCATTTGGCATAATTGCAAAAAAATATCCAGATATGCAATATGTAGTTGCTTGTAATGATAAATATACACCACCTCAACTTGCAGATATAGCTCATAACATTAATTCGGAAGTCGGAAGAGAGGCTGTTATATACACTAAATCATATATCGATCATAAGGATTTACCATATCTTTTCTCTGAAACAAAAGCGCTTATTTATATATCAAGCAAAGAAGCATTAGGGCTTCCACCACTTGAAGCTCTTACATGTGATTCTCCTGCAATAATAGCTGACACGCCTCTTGCTCATGAATTATTGGGTGATGTAGGGTTTTTTGTAAAAGATTTACAAGATACTAATGAAATTGCAAAAAATATGGAAATTATTATAAACGATTCTCAAGAAGTTAAACAAATTATTGCATTACAAAAACCGCATTTACACTATTGTAACTGGCACACACATGCATTACAAATGATTAAAACGATTGAAGAAATTACCACAACATCATAATGAAATTTTTGACAAAACTTAATATAGTATTTGGTATAGAATTACTCGCAGTTATTGGTGCGGTTTTTAACTTAGTGCCGAGAGATATTTTTCTTTTTTCCAGTGCTATAGTTATGTTTTTTATAATCTTCAGCGATTTAGAAGAATGTTTGTATCTCACTGCGCGATCCATTCCTTTATTTATCGCATTGCCTATTACCGATACGTTTGATTCACTTAATATCTGGCGTCTTGTAGTTATCATTCTCTTTTTGCGAATACTTTTAGATACTACTTCACGGAAATCTATTAGGGACTCATTTGTGCTCATTCGTGAAAAATTATCTTTAGGAATGAGAAGTGCTTTAACGTATATTTATAAAAAATGGACTATAGAGTTTTTGCTTACCGCACTCCTTTTTGTTTCGTTTATATCCCTCATTAAAGCTGATGATCTTGTCATCGGGGTAAAACGGATTATCTACTTTATAAATCTTTGGATGTTGTTTTTTGTTGTTCGCGCTTTAGTAACAAAAGAAAATTTTCCTAAAATTGCGTATAACGTATTTTTATCCGGCGTTATTGTTGTAGTGGTAGGTGCTGTTCAGTTATTTATGGCTTACACGATGTTTATAGATGATTTCTCTAATCTATGGGCACTGCAAATAAACCGCGTTCTTTTTGGTGACGCATGGGCACATATAGCTATTTTGGCAAACACTTGGTTTGCTTATTATGGAGGCACCATACATCTGCGTATGTTTTCGTCTTTTCCCGATAGCCATTCTTTCCCATTGTATCTTTTAATGACCATATCTTTTGTTACAACGCTCATTTTACATAAAAAATCTGATGTTCGTTTGCGTTATGTTTTTTTAATATGGATTTTCTTTGCTGTACTAGAATCTGTTTTATCTGGTACAAGAGGCATTTGGGTAAGTGTATTATTTCCCATATTGTTTATCGGATACCTTGTATATAGACGTTTGGGTACGGCCTCTATGTTAAAATTATCCTCTCTTCCATTAATATTATTTATTATTAGCTTACCTTTATCTTCTGTTATTTTTAATTCGACCCAGTTTCTTTTAGAGGAAAATTCAAATACTAGTCTTGTGTTAAAAGAGCGCATAAAATCAATCATTGATTTTGAAGAAACTTCTAACCAAGGAAGAGTTGAGATTTGGAAAGCGTCATTACAGTCATCCATTCATAATCCAATTTTAGGTGTTGGGGTTGCTAATTTTCCATCTGTATTAAAACTAAATCCTAGTGCAATTAAGGCTGGTGCTTCTGCACATAATATTTATTTAAACTTTCTTGCCGAAACAGGTATATTTAGTCTGCTTATTTTTCTTCTTATTATATATGAAATGGGTAAACGCGCGTGGATTATTTTTACTAAATACAATGATGTATTAATTCAATTTTTTGCACTCAATTGGCTTGTCTATTTTATATGGATTTTATGGTACAGCATGACTGATGTAGCACTATTTGATGAAAGGCCATTCTTATTATTTATGATTTTTGCCGGTTCATTATTCGCTTTTAAGATAACGCATGAAAGATCTGCCAACTAACTGTAATGCTATTTTTTTGTATAGGGCGGCGTTGGGAACTGTTATTTTCGTTTCCCTGCAAAACATCGTTCGCGGAACCTGCCTTCAGTACGCTCCTGCGGCGCACTGTAACCTTGGCGCTCGGCACAAAACTTTTCTTTCAGAAAAGACCAAGCTTTTGCGCCTGCGCGACATTCCGCAACCAATGTTTTGCAGGGAAATGTATACAAAAGGGCAACAAAAAAATAGCATTACAGTTAGTTGGCAAACTCAAATATGAAAGATCAACCACTCGTATCAATTAATCTTGTCGTATACAACGGAGAAAAATATATCCGCAGTTGTCTTGAAGCTGTCCGTCAACAAACATATAAAAATCTTGAAGTTCTTGTATTTGATAATTGCTCTACAGATAAAACAAGGGATATTGTGCGAAATGAGTTCTCTGAATTTCGACTTTTCGAAAATGACAAAAATATCATGGTGGGACCTGGTTGGAATAAATGTCTAACCATGACGAAAGGGGAGTATTTTGTAGGATTATGCGCAGATGTGATTATGGATAGTCATTTTATAGAAAACGCTGTTGCTGTTATGGCACAGGATAACAAAATAGGTGCGTTACAAGCAAAAATTTACAAAATTGAAAATGGCATAAAATCAGACATTATTGATACTACCGGATTTTTGATTTATAAATCTCGTCGTATTGTAAATCGTGGTCATGGTGAAAAAGATACCGGTCAATATTCTAAACCAGAAGAAATATTTTC
>CAYVXI010000020.1:0-6961 GCA_964455595.1 uncultured Candidatus Saccharibacteria bacterium
CCCGCAGGGAAACGTATACAAAAGTGCAACAAAAATATGGTGTTGTACTTACTTGTTGGATATACTAGTGCTATGATGAATTTATATGGATATTTTCAAAGAACGCCTCAAAAAATTAAATAACCAACAACGGCAAGCGGTAGAATTAATCGATGGCCCAGTCATGGTTATTGCAGGTCCCGGTTCTGGTAAAACAGAGCTTTTAAGCTTGCGTGTTGTAAATATATTACGCGAACGAAAGGACGACATATCTCCATCTAATATTTTGTGTTTAACCTTTACCGACGCAGCATCGGTAAATATGCGCCAGAGGCTTGTAGGTTTAATTGGACGCGATGCGTATCACGTTGCTATTCATACGTTTCATAGTTTTGGGGTTGAAGTTATAAATCGCTATCCGGAACATTTTTATAATGGCGCTTCGTTTCTTCCTGCTGATGACATTACACAGACAGAAATTCTGGAAGAAATTTTTAATAAACTGGATCATGACAATCCCCTGCGCTCTAAACACAATGAACAATTTGTATATATTTACAAAGTAAAAAAAGCAATAGAATATTTAAAAAAGGCTGGATTAACCCCAAGTGAATTCAACAAAATTCTTGCTGAAAATAAAAAAGCATTAGATGTAATTAACCCAATTATTCAAAATATTTTTACCGAACGTGTTTCAAAAAAAATAATACCTTTAGCATATAAAGCATTAGATAAAATAAAACAAATAAAGCACACTCCCCTTCCCGGAGGGTTTCGACCATTTAGTGAATATTTTGTTTTATCTCTTTCTGAAGCGCTTGATACAGCAAGCGAATCTGAAAGTACAAAACCAGTCACAGAATGGAAGAAAAAATGGGTAGAAAATGACAACGAAAAAAATGCATGTCTATCTGATTTAATCGATGCGCCAAAAATGAACGCTCTTGCTGATTTGTATGAAGCATATATGAATGCTATGCATACAGCGGGTTACTACGACTATAATGATATGATTTTGGATGCTATTTCTATGTTAGAGCACAATATTGGTATACGTCTTGATTTACAAGAACGATATCAATATGTATTAGTAGATGAATTTCAAGATACCAATGATGCACAAATGAGATTATTGCATCTATTAACAGACCATCCGGTGCATGAAGGTCGCCCCAATATCATGGTAGTGGGAGATGATGATCAATCCATTTATCGTTTTCAAGGTGCCGAAATTGCAAATATTATTGATTTTGGAAAAACATATGTAGATCCAGCGCTTGTGGTATTAAAAGAAAATTATCGTTCTGCTCAAAATATTTTAGATGCAGCAAGACATATCATTCAAAAAGGAATGAGTCCTTTAAAAAATATTTTACCGGATATAAAAAAAGAATTGATAGCTGCAAATAAAGATATTAAAGACAGTGCGATTCATAGCAAGGAATTTCAAACTCGTGAAATTGAATATTATTGGATTGCACAAGAAATAAAGAGACTTATTGCTCAAGGTACTTTTGCAAACGAAATTGCCGTCATAGCTCGCGAACATAAAGATTTGGAAGAGTTGGTACCGTATTTTCATTCTGCTCAAGTACCTGTTTCTTATGAACGCCAACAAAACGTATTACACGAACCTCATATTCGAGAATTGGTTGTGATGGCTCGATTTGTCGATTCTGTAATGAAAAAAGATTTCGACGTAGATGATTTATTACCTGAAATTTTGAATTATCCGTTTTGGGGCTTAGAAAGACGCGAAATATGGGAATTATCGGTAAAAGCACGACAGGAACACAAACCATGGCTTGCGGTAATGACACAATCTGGTGGTCGCTTACTGGAAATTGCAGATTTTTTTATTGAATTAGGAAGCAAGGCAACCTATGCAACAGCCGAAGAAATATTACACGAGCTCATAGGCGGTCCACAGATACTAGTATCGGAAGAAGATAATGACGATGACGCAACGGTTCGTCATGATATGTTCAGCCCGTTCCGTTCATATTATTTTGGCAATAACAAATTTACAAATCATAAAGCAGACTATTTGCGGTTTCTTTCTTCTTTGCAATCTTTTGTACAATCTCTTCGCCAATACAGACAAGGAAAACCAATTTCAATTAGTGATATGGTTGTATTTTTTGAAAGACATATCGTAAATAATATAGCAATAAACAATACCAGTTCATTTGTAAACGCCGATGATGCAGTTCATTTTATGTCTGCGCATAAAGCAAAAGGCTTGGAATTTAAAGTAGTCTTTATTATTAATTGCCAAGAAAGTATATGGGCAAATAGTGGCAAAGGTCGTGGCAACATTCCCCTACCCGCCAACCTTCCCATTACCCCCATAGGAGATACGCCCGATGATTATCTTAAATTGTTTTATGTTGCTTTAACTCGCGCGCAAAAATTACTGTATCTTACATCATACCGTTCAGATACCAAGGGCAAAGAATCTATGAGGCTTGGTTTTTTGGCATCAGAAAATACTGATACCACACCGCATTTTAAGCCCGACTTTATAGACATGGAAGCGTTAGATAAAACACCAGATGAATTTCTTACTGCTTTATGGGATACACGATATACAAAACCATTCACCCCTGAAGAAAAAGCACTTCTAAAACCGGAACTGGAAAAATATCAATTAAGCGCCACGCATCTTAGTAATTTTCTTGATGTGTCGCAAGCTGGTCCTATGATATTTCTTGAAAAGAATCTATTAAGATTCCCAGAACCAAAAACCGCAAGCAGTGCGTTTGGGTCTGCAATTCACAAAACAATCCAACGTATCTATACCCATTTTAAAAGCGAAGAACAGCTACCATCGTCAGATGATATTCTAGTATGGTTTGAAGAATATTTGCGTTATGAACGTATAAACGAACGCGACTTTGAATTAATGCTACAGCGTGGTGAAAAATCTCTTACTGTTTTTTACGAGGCAAAAAAGAATACTTTTTCACTATTGGATAAAAGCGAATTTGATTTTAAAAATCAGGGAGTTCTTGTTGGCAATGCGCATTTAACGGGAAAGATTGACCGCATTATTGTTTCAGAAAACGAAATGGTTGTGTGCGATTACAAAACCGCCAAAGCATTAGAAAGATGGACACCTTCCGATGCCTATGAAAACATTAAAGCATGGAAATATCGCCAGCAATTAGTATTTTACAAAATGCTTATTGAAAATTCACGTGATTTTAAAGGTAAATATATTGTAAACAAAGGCGTGATAGAGTTTGTAGAACCATCACATGGACACATTGTTGATTTACCCGCAGATATCACCAAGGAAGAAATAGAACGAATGGAAAAACTAGTTAATGCCGTATATTCAAAAATCATTACACTAGATTTACCCGATATTTCAAAATACTCTCAGGATATCAATGGTATTTTAGAATTTGAAGAAAATCTGCTAAACGAGTCGGCTGAAATTTTTTAGATACTCCTTCATTAGGTTTTAGGACAAAGACAGGAAGATTAAACTCACTTTTCATTCATGTTTTTTTACCCGTTCAAGCGCCCGTTGCACAATTAGAGCCACATCATCCTCTCGCGCCGTGCTTAATATTGGCAATATCGCAAGCACAGACGCATTTTTTGTAGGGAGCAGTTCGATATTTCCATGCGTATATTGAGCTAATTGCGTTAAAAATTCATCAAACCAAGAAGGAGTGACGGTCAGCACTCCTTCAAAATCAATCTGTACCGCTTCGTTCGCATTAAGCGTTGAGCGAATTGCGTTAAACGCTTCAAGTCCGGCTGGACGTGAGACAAGTATGCTTCCAAATTTTTTAAGTTGAATAATCTTCATGTATAATATAATGTTTTCAAAATGTTATAATAACGTAGACCCCACGAACATTTTTATCGCTCATGGTAATTTGCATATTTCCGGTATCTTTCGGAATGTGAACCATACCAATCCCAGACTGAAAAGAAAGACCTATAACGTTTGACTGTGCAATGCTTCGAACAACCTTTAGTCCGTTGCCACGTTTTTCAGGATCTCTTCCCGATATAATCTCGGTAAATGCGATATTCAGAGCCTCTACATCACTTGTGATACCTGGTCGCACTCGACTTAATGTCATCCTGACACCTCGGCCACGATCCGCCATTACAATATAACGCTTATCTATATCGTACGCATAAAAAATCCCCGTCACATCAGTCCAATTACCAATATTGTGGGCAAAAGAGTTGTCGCCAATCTCTCCTGCCACAAGCGTAACTAAAGAAATTAAATCTATAGAATCACTACCAAACACCCGAAGTAATTCAATACTCATTTTTTCAAGACGACTCGTAAAACGATCCTGCCGTTCGCAGTAATATTGATTCGGAATTTCGGGTGCCTGATTACTCGCCGCCCAAGCCCAACCTAATGTTTTCAGATCAAGCTGAAAGCGCTCTAAATCGGACAAATCATAATATCGCTGCCCCCCAGTGGTTCGTTTTGAGCGTAGCTTCCCGGCCTTATCCCAGTTGCGCAGTGTCTGTGCTGTGACACCAAGCATCTTCGCCGTTTTTCCTATTCGTATCCTTTTTTCCTCCATATTAATATATTAATGCATAAACCTATAAAAATCAAGTAATGCTTTATAGGTTTATGCAAAAACCTACTAAATAAAGATATTGAATTATTTATTATCCTTTTTTCTAAACTATACAAGTATTATACAAAACTATGTAAAAGTAGGATAATCTATGCATTAATAACCTAAAACCCCCTATAAATTCCATAATCGTATCATAGTGATACGATTATGGTGCTCATCGAAAACTCGCGTGACTTTAGCTACGCCTATTCCGTATCCAATAGAACGAATGGAAAAACTAGTTAATGTTGTATATACAAAAATCATCACACTAGATTTACCCGATATTTCAAAATACTCTCAGGATATCAATGGTATTTTAGAATTTGAAGATGATTTATTGAAAATTACTGAATAATATAGAAGTTATATTTCAAACATACTCCGAACTGTGAACATTGTTGGAACCTGTCTCTATGGCTCATAAATTGATATAATTATAACAACGCGATTTTCTTAAAATTATTAATAAAATACTTATGGCCTTTAAAGATATACAACCAGAAGCAACAGTTCCAGATAGTCCTGATAAATTATTCTTGGATCTACCACGTCGAAAGATAGGTGGTGTTTTGCCGCACCAACAAGAAATAATGCGTATCTATGCGACAGAGGCACTTAATGATCCAGATGTCGCGTTACAACTTCCGACTGGGAGTGGGAAAACGCTTGTGGGATTATTAATTGCGGAATGGAGAAGACGTAAGTTTAATGAGCGCGTTGTCTATCTTGCTCCAACCAAACAATTAGTGAATCAGGTAGTGGAAGAAGCTGAAGAAAAGTACGGTCTTACTGTTCACGGATTTACTGGACCAAACAAGGATTATGATCCAGCAGCCAAGGCCGACTACAAAAGTGGAGCGCATATAGCAGTAACTAATTACAGTAGCTTGTTTAATACCGCACCATTTTTTGATGATGCTGATGTAGTCATTTTTGATGATGTCCATGCGGCAGAAAACTATATTTCGTCTTTATGGTCATTGAAAATTGAACATTCAAAAATTGAGCACAAAACACTTCACTCAGCGATGTGTATATTACTTAAACCACTTCTTGAGCCATTGCATTTTACTCGACTAACAGGAGAGATTGAGAGTATTTCTGACAAAACTTGGGTAGATAAATTACCCACACTAGAATACGAAAGCATTATCAATGGGATTATTGAAATAATGGATATGCACGTTCAAGACGCTAAACTTTCTTTCTCTTGGGAGATGATCCGTGATCATATGCATGCTTGTCACTTATATTTCTCCTCACAAGAAATTTTAATAAGACCACTTATACCACCCACTTGGACACATAAAGCTTTCGCTAAACCAAAGCAAAGAATCTATATGTCAGCGACTTTAGGAGAAGGTGGAGATCTCGAACGTTTAGTTGGACGTACCCCAATTAAGCGACTGCCTGTTTCTGAAGGTTGGGATAAACATGGTGTTGGTAGGAGATTCTTCATCTTCCCAGAGATGTCACTTTCAGAAGACGATGCAATGAATTTGAAACTAGAGCTCATGAAGCAATCCGATCGTAGTCTAGTTCTTGTTCCAAATACAAGACTACGAGATCAAATTACCGAATTAATAAAAATAAAATTAGGATACAAGGTATTTAGTGCAGACGATATTGAAGGTACTAAGAGTTTGTTTACTCAATCAATATCTTCAGCTGCTGTAATAGCAAACAGATATGACGGTATTGATTTCCCTGGAGACGAATGTCGCTTGTTGTTTATAGAAGGGCTTCCAAAAGCAATGAATCTTCAGGAGCGTTTTTTAATGTCGCGCATGGGTGCGAACGCGTTATTTAATGAACGGATTCAAACGAGAGTTCTGCAAGCGATAGGTCGGTGTACGCGATCACTCGAAGATTACTCTGCTGTAATTGTATCTGGAGAAGAGTTACCAGATTATCTTGCAGATGTTCATAGACGAAAATACTTTCACCCAGAACTACAGGCTGAGCTAGCTTTCGGTATTGAACAATCAAAAGATATTGATACTAATGGAATCGCAGAAAACCTTAAGATTTTCCTTGAAAATGGTGCGGGTTGGGAGAAAGTAAATCAACAAATTGTTGATTTACGTAAAGGGATGGTTCGTGAGCCATTTCCAGCAATGATTGAGCTTCAAAGTGCAGTATCAGAAGAAATAAATTATGAAAAGAAAATGTGGCAGAAAGATTATGAAGCCGCTCTTGCTGGTGCCGATGCTGTACTTGCTATAATCAAAGCACAAGAACTCCGTGGGTATCGAGCCTTGTGGCACTATTTGGCAGGAAGCGCGGCACAATTAGCATTGAATGCTGGGGGTAACAAAGCCTTAAAAGCTCGTGCTCATGAAGAGTTCACTAGAGCCAAGGATGTGGCA
>CAYVXI010000021.1:0-2523 GCA_964455595.1 uncultured Candidatus Saccharibacteria bacterium
CAGAGAATTGCGTGCAAAAACTTTGTGGGCCCCGATAATCAAACGAGCACCTGCTATCCACAGCGATACGATTAAAACTTTGCGCGAGCTTATTTACAGAGAAAGCGATTTCCGTCGCGTTTTCTTAGATAAAGTTGGAAGAAGAATTCACAGCGGATGGAAACCTACAGACTGGGTAACAGTTACTGCCCTTGGCGCATTTAGAGAGGTTGGACGTTCTGCTGTTTTGATTCGTACGCCAGAAAGCAAGGTTCTTCTTGATTGCGGAGTAAAGCCTGGCGGGTCAATGGATTTCCCGATGCTAAGTCTGCCTGAAGCAGATCCGACAAAACTAGATGCTGTTGTTTTATCACATGCTCACATGGATCATTGTGGAATGATTCCTTTTCTTTATGAAATGGGATGCGAAGCTCCGCTTTACATGACTGCACCAACGCGCGACTTAATGGTGCTAATGTGTCTTGATTTTATTGAAATTGCACAGCGAGAAGGCAAGCCAGCACCTTATACGACAAAGGGAATTAAGGAGGCTGTAAAGCGCTGCATAACTTTGGAATGGGGTCAAGTTGCTGACATAACTCCTGACATTCGTTTGACTTTGTTAAACGATGGACACATTCTTGGCGGTTCTCTAATTCATTTGCATATTGGAAATGGTTTGCATAATATTTTGTATACAGGCGACTATAAGTTTGATCGCACTGCACTTTTCGATCCTGCGGAAACAGACTTTGCTCGTGCTGAAACAATTATTACAGAAAGCACTTACGGTGCTCCTGATGCTTTGCAGCCTCGCAGACCGGAAGCCGAAGCTTCGTTGGCCAATGCTGTTAAGAGGACTGTGGAACGCGGCGGGAAAGCTTTGATCCCGAGCTTTGCTGTTGAAAGGGCTCAGGATGCTATGGTGATACTTGAACGTGCTGGTCTTAATTGTCCGATTTATTTGGACGGTATGGTGTGGGATGCAACTGCAATCCATACAGCTTATCCAGAATATTTTGGTCGTGAACTGCAGAGAGAAATATTACAAAAGGGCCACAATCCTTTGATCGCACCAATGTTCAAGCGCATTGGATCCCAAGAAGAAAGAAAAAAGATTTTAGATTCAAAGGAACCATGTGCAATAATTGCAACCTCGGGGATGTTAATAGGCGGACCGAGCGTGTGGTGGTTGAAGAATTTAGCTCCAGATAAAAAGAATTCTTTAGTTTTCATTGGCTATCAGGCAGAAGGTTCTATGGGTAGAAAAATATTGCGTGGTTGGCGCGAGGTTCCAATGGAAGAGAATGGTAAAACTATAGCATTACCAATTAACCTTGAAGTTTCTATGGTAGAAGGTTTGTCGGGACATTCGGACTACAAACAGCTAATAAACTACATCGGTCACATGAGACAAAAACCGCAAACAATAATAACAAACCACGGGGAGGAAAGCCGCTGTATTGCTTTAGCACAAAATTTGCACAAACTTTATCGTGTAGAAACAATAGCACCTAAGATTTTGGAGACCGTTAGATTGGTTTAGAAAAGCAATTTAAAGCCCCTATAACAATTCTCCGCATGGGCTCGTGGCGCAGACTGGTCAGCGCGCTACACAAATCATAAACGATTTGGGCGTAACTGATAATGTAGAGGTCGAGAGTTCAAATCTCTCCGGGCCCACCACTTAAACCTTTTTCCATTTTATCTTGCGCTTTTTGATTGTGAAGTTTTTCTTGCGGCTGTATTTCATTTGTGCTTTGCGCGATTTTACCATTAGTCGTGTCATAAAAACCAAAGCTTTATTAAACGGTTACCTATTTAATGCTATGCGTTCGTTGTGGCTGTTCTGCATCTTAGCTTTTGCCTTTTCTGCACAGATAGCATACGCTGGCGTAGTTTATTTTATTACAACTTCTCACACAGAACCCGGCTTTATCAATACTACTGATGCGGATGCAAAGGGACTTGATGTTAGTGGCGGTTCAGGAACCTACTGGGGAAATTGGTTCGCTGATTACAATAAAAGCATAAACGGAACCAACAACACGCCATTTGTTTATGTTTACGTTAATAGCACTGTGGATGTTGTAACTAATTGGTTTGTTATTGCAGCTGACGCAACTTCTGGCGCACCGTATGCAAACGATACTGTTAATTCTACGGGATGGGCCAGGCTCAATATGACCGGCATTTCTCTACCGATTAATATGAAGATATACGCAGCGAAAGGCATGGACATGCAAAGAACTTTTATAATAGCTCAATTCCCATCGAATGGAGCTCCGACTTACTTGGTAAACGGCAGCGACAGATATTACATAAACATAACAGGGGCAAGAAATGCAACCCGCGGATTTACAGACGGAGTTTATAGGATATACGATACTTGGGAACAGAATAAAATATTCGGAACGTTTTCTACTATACCTTATTTGTTGGATAATCCGTTTTGGCCCAATGACACTATGCCACGCAACCTGAGTTTTAATGAAATTGGACTACACAGCCATAATGGATTTCAAAATCATCAACAGTTTGGTT
>CAYVXI010000022.1:0-3175 GCA_964455595.1 uncultured Candidatus Saccharibacteria bacterium
ACCTTCCTTCACCCGCCCACCATAAATTTGCGAAGTTGGTATAGTGGTATTACGTGACCTTCCCAAGGTTAAGACGCGAGTTCGATTCTCGTATCCCGCTCACAAGAACCCCATCCGCCTCCTATCCTATGGTTTTGACGAATTGCAGATTTGGATGTTTACTATAGTTAGGTTGCGACTTTAAACCATAAACAAGGAGTGTGCAGCATGAATACGTTGGATATTGCAGCATGGTCAGATGTTCAGAAGCTGTTCGAGGCTCGGCATCGAGCACCGCCTTACCAAGAGATGTTCTTCATCTACTTGAAGCCAACTGTCATTGTGACGCCAATCGCGAAAATCAGTCACCTTTCTCAGGAGACTATTTGCGTTTCATTCGTCCCCGGGCGGCACAGTTTGGTTTTCAGGGATGGCGTTGATCGGCTTGATGGTGGAGAAGAAAGCATCATGGTCTTGGCGCAAATGATGCGGCGCGGCGAAAAAGGCTGGGGGCATGACGGGATGCAATTAATCGACATCGGTTTTTCTAAACCGAGAATTCTCCGATCAACATGCTTCGACTTTGAATTGCCGGCCCGTACGAAGGGCATGATTTGCGGGTGTGAGCACCTGTGGTGAACAAAGGGGGGGACGAGCGGCAGCGTTCGTCCTTTCTGTTACAATAAACTCATGGCTGATCTTGAGGACCTGAAGAATGAAATCGCGTCCATTAAAGAACGTAACAAAAAAGTTGAGATTGATAAGGCGTGGGAAGTAAGCTGGACTCGGCGTGCACTTCTTATTCTTTTCACTTACCTGGCGATTGGGGTATATCTCCGCGCGATTCAAGTTGGCCGTCCGTGGCTAAACGCCATTGTGCCCGCGGTCGCATTTTTACTCTCAACACTTACGATGCCGTTTTTCAAAAAAGTTTGGATTAAACTATTCTCTAATTCGCGCGAATAGGAGAATAGGTCTGTATGACTCAAGAAATTAAAAATTGCCAGAACTGTAAAAAAGAATTTTCAATCGAGCCCGAACCCCCGCACCAAATCCGCCCACTGGCGGATTGGTGCGGGACTCCGCTTAGTTTATACTGGGCATAATGGCTGATGCAGAAAAAAGAGTTTGTAAGAACTGTAAAGGCGCTTTTGTAATTGAACCCGAGGATTTTAATTTCTATAAAAAAATAAACGTTCCGCCGCCGACATGGTGTCCGGGGTGTCGTATGAAGCGACGCGTATATTTTAGAAATTTACGGTCTCTTTATAAACGGCAATGCGGTTTGTGCAAAAAGCCGATTATTACGATGTATCATGAGGATGATCCAGCGCCTGTGTATTGTTATACGTGCTGGCACGGCGATTCTTGGGATCCTTATGATTATGGAGAAGATATTGATTGGTCTAAGCCATTTCTAGCGCAATGGTTCGAGCTTTTTAAAAAAGTTCCGCGTTTTAATATGTGGCAAATGCCTCCGCTTCAGAATTGCGACTACACTAATTACTCGATTGATAATAAAAATTGTTATCTGTCATATTCTGTGACAGGCTGTGAAGATGTGAGATATTCTGAAAATATCGACGGATCAAAAAACTGCATTGATAATCTCTATCTTACGGATTCAGAAAACTGTTATGAGAATGTAGACTGCATTAAGAATTATAATTCTCGTTATATGATGCAATCGCGCGAGTGCATTGATTCATGGTTTTTGTTTGATTGCGCAAATTGCCAGAATTGTTTTATGAGCGCGAATCTTCGAAATAAGCAGTATGTATTTCGTGGCGAGCAATTGTCGAAAGCAGACTATGCAAAAAAGCTGAAAGAAATAGGGACAGACAGATATCCATCGCTTGAAGAATTAAAAAAAGAGTTCCGTGCGCTTCTTTCGACTCAAGCAATTCATAAATATGCAGATATTATTAACTCGAAGGGTGCAACAGGAAACCATATTCTGAATTCGAAATTGATAGGGGGGTCTTATAGGATTAAAGACGCAGAAGAAATTAAATATTCTATGAGAGTGTTAGATCATTCTAAAGATTCGCAGGATGTCTATGGTCTAGGGAGCGGAGAGCTGACGTATGATTGCGTGGCAGTTAGCTACGGCACATATCATTGCGCGTTCTCGATGTTATCAAATACGTATATGCGAGATTCGGAATATGTTGCATTTTGCATCAGCTCATCAAATCTTTTTGGTTGCATTGGAATTAAAAAAGGAGAATATTCTATTTTGAATAAAAAATATGCAAAGGAAGAGTACGAAACGCTTCGGGAGAAATTGATCAAGCATATGAATGATATGCCGTATATTGATTCAAAGGGGAGAGTATATACGTATGGAGAATTTTTCCCGATTGAATTTTCGCCATTTTTCTACAATGAAACAATTGCGTTCGATCTTTATCCGACTTCAAAAACTGAAGCTCAAAAAGAAGGTTTTGCATGGATGGAGAAAAGACAGCGCCTGCAATCCCCAACGTTATCAGCGCGAGATATGCCAGAGGAAATAGGCGAGACAGCTAAAGATATTACGAATCAAGCTATCGAATGCATGCACGCTGGGGATTGTGAAGAGCAATGTACTGGAGTTTTCCGCATTCTTCCAGACGATGTAGAGTTTTATAAGAGATTTGCATTGCCTTTGCCGAGGCTTTGTCCGAATTGCAGACATTATGAACGGCTTGCGCTTCGCGAACCTGTGCAATTGTGGCATCGGGTGTGTATGTGCAATAAAATTAATCATAGCCACGCTTCGAAATGTCAGAATGAATTCGAGACACCATATGCCCCGGAACGTCCAGAAATCGTATATTGTGAAGCGTGCTACCAGCGGGAAATACTTTAGTTCTTTATTGAAAAATCATCGGTTTTATGGTATCCTTTACGATAGAACGTACGGGATCCAGTCTGACACCCTAAAGTAGGCACGACAGAGGATTTCGAGTTTTTACTATGGATCTTAATCCAATTCATCAAACACAAGATACAAAAGACGTTGTCTATTTCGCGCGGACAGATTTCCGGAACAAGGAGCAACTCTTCGGCATCAAGCGAACCGATCGTCGGCAGCATATGTATGTTGTCGGGCAAACCGGGACAGGCAAGAGCGTCCTCTTGAATAATCTCATTGTCCAAGACATCTCTCGTGGGGAAGGGGTATGCGTGGTTGATCCGCACGGCGAACTCG
>CAYVXI010000023.1:0-3126 GCA_964455595.1 uncultured Candidatus Saccharibacteria bacterium
AGAAAAATATAAAAAGGGTCTCGGTAAGCAAAAGCCCATTAATCACAATAAGATCGGGTGAAAATCCAACGAGGAACGCCGCAAGAAGCGCCGCGTTTTTACGAAAAAGAAATCGTGTCATTGCGTAAACTATATACACCGTAGCACCCCGCAATAACGCATGTAAAATCCAGACCACCCATATACGATGTCCAAAAATTTTATATATCCCTGCAAGAAAAAACTGGTATCCGGGCCCCACACGCACAATCGCGTCATCCGCCCGAGGATTTGCGGCATTCTGTTCGTTTTCTATATACCCGAGACCGCGCGCAAGATTCCATCCGACAAAATCATACGCTTGGGCATCCACACGCGGACGGTCGTGATAATAAAACGAATAAGCGGCGCTTACAAGCGTTACTATCATAACTACTATCGCGATGGGAGATAAAAAATACTGTTTCATCGGATTTTCTTATACAGAGAAAAACGCGCGTCTGGCGGCGTATAATCCATATAACGCTCCTGTAAGACATTCGTATACGGATCCACAAAATCGCGCAATGCTTCATTGCCAAATCGACTCATGGGGACAAAAACATAATCAGGAAGCATGTCAAAATCAACGGCAAGCGGACTCTCTCCCAATACGGTATTACCGCTGATGCGCACAACTTGGTACTTCCGTCGAGAATCAAACAAGGAAGCGAGAGTCGGCGTATCTATAAACCCAATTGTCTCGTCTGAACGCACAATCTGCTCTAAAAATATACTATTCCGCATGACCGCATCGGAGGCGGTGCGCCAGGAAAAAAAGAAAAAATGAACTGCCTGCGCTCCGATAAACAGAATAAGCACGACAGTGGCAGTCCATGAAGGAATACGATACCGCCACGCGTGTTGATGTAAAAGCATCTGTATCGTTTGCGGAAAAATAAGAAACAGTAGGAATGTGCCACTAAGAAGATATCGTAGCCAACCAGGACTTCGAAGATATAATACGAATGCCGCAAGTGCGTATAAGAAGCCAAAACGCGCAAATCGTATCCATACATCATCTCTCCCCCGCGTGTACCATACGGCAAACGAAACAGCCACGCCAAGAATTATGTATTGCAGAACTGTAGTGTGAAATAAGATACTTACATCTCCCGCGCCCAAAACACTCACCGCATCAGATGGAAACGGGTTCTGAAAAAAAGCATAGACCTCTTTCCATGAAATGTATGCGAATGGATTTGAAGGAAGAGAAACCAGCCATGGCACAAGAATGAGCGCGGCCCCGCTGGCAACGGTTGCCATCTTACGTATCCGTTTTTCATGTTCAGAAAACACTATTTCAAAAACAGCGACGGCGACAAGAGGAATATAGAGCGATGGCTTCGTTGTTGTTGCAATACCTAACAACATGCCAGAAAACATATACCACTTCCTCACATAAAGATAATAAAGCGCCAAGAGAAGCGCTACGAACCCTGGAACATCACCCGTTGCTGTCTTGCCATTCGCATAGAGCGGTGAAAACGTTGCCATCAATAATACGGCGCATACTGCGGCGCGCCTTCCCGAAATTTTACGTACAAGGACGTAAGAAACACACAGAAGTATTATCAACCACAACAGCATATATACCCTTGTCTGCATAATGCCAATACCAAAAAGCGAAAAAAAACCTGCAAGGGGAAGTGTAAGAAGTGGTCCTGCGGCTACGGTCGCGTAGGGTTTTCCAGACAGAACGCCAGGAGCAACCGCGACATCCAATTCTCCATAGATTAAAAAATTACGCGCCTTTTCCACACTCACCGCTTCATCTACCCAATAGGAAGGAGAAGACACAAAATCTCCCGTTGGGTGCCAAACCGCAAAACACACCAACACCAAAAGAGCGCTGCCTAATGCAAGAATATCTTTCGTTGTTTCTGAACTCATAGCATGTTGCGAACACGACTCCCAAGCCGTAGTAGCGCATTCTTATATGTATAAGTATATTCATCTGAAACTACACCTCCAAACGAGTTTTTAAATTGCGTAATGCCGGCTTTCGCAGGGTTCGTGAAATTTGCAGATGCCATATCAAGAAATTGATATCCATTTCCGTTGCCATACGTGCAAATTTCGTATACCAACCGCCGCGCCGCAAAGCCAGCGATACGGCGCAATTCTTTATCATCCCCATCCAGTTTAGAAAAGATATTTTGAATCCGCAGATATGGATGCGCGTCGTAGCAGGTAATCGTAGAAACCAGAGCCCCCTCCCAATACGCATTAAAAAGTATACACTGTTGTAAAAAAGGAAGAGCATGAATTGGTAAATTGCGCGCTGTTCGATGACGCAAGTACATGGCATACACTTCGCTCCACTTGCCATCATTGCGTGTAAATTCCAAACCTTCCATTTTTTTATTCGAATCCTCGCTATGAACAATATTATAGTGATGATAATAACTTTCGGTATCCTTTTCAAAATCCTGGTTAACCAAACTTAATGAAAATACCGGATCGAGGCTTTTGTAGCCTTTCGATTTTTCTAATTGTTTTACATAAGCTTTTGAGGCGTTAAACAACACCCTGCTTTTAAAACTATCTGTCCATAGCATTTGCATTTCTACTATAAACTGACGGTTAAAGTTGTCGACACAACGCACATCTACAATAGAATGTTTTAATACAGGAATTTCGGGCACTAATTCAGCAGGCAAATATTCTAAACTAACAATTCTTTGGCCTTCTTCTAAAGGCATTAATGCGTTCAAAAAACTTTTTAGCAGATGAGGGTGTTGCCCGAAAATTTTTTTGAATGTTAAATCATTTTTGGGATCGAGGTAGCGCATTATGCCTTTATTTTAGCAACAAAGGTAAGGCATTTTATTAAAGGATTTGTAATTTATACTAAAAACGGGAAAGATTTTCGCACTGCAAATTTTAAAATACAATATGAGATTCCTCTCTACACTTTGTTTTGTTCTGAATCTCTCAAAATTTGTCGGAAATTTATCCTGTGTAATGTATAAATGAATAGGCTTGTTTAACCCACATTGCAGCTAAATTCCGCCCAAATGTTAAAAAACAGCCAATTTTGAGAAAAGTTATTAAGAAAACACCTGTTATACTGCTAATGGTTTAAAATTCCGTGCTCTTTTTCGT
>CAYVXI010000024.1:0-12470 GCA_964455595.1 uncultured Candidatus Saccharibacteria bacterium
TATTGCCGCTCGGTTTTTTCTTACTTCAGAAACCTCCATACCAATAGGATATTCAGTGGTTATTGCCGCAAGCATAGCAAGAATATGATTTTGGCCAACATCACGAAGTGCTCCGACAGAATCATAGAATCCCCCTCTGTCTTCTACGCCTATAGATTCATGGAGTCGAATATCGATTCGCTCTATCATAGTATTGTCCCAAGCATTTTCAAAAAGATTATTTGAAAATCTGAAATTTTCTATCCCTTGAATAATTTCTTTAAAGAGATAATGATCGATTCTATATATTTGTTCTTCTTTAAAATAAGAGGATAAAAGAGTTTGGAGTTTGTCAGCGCTTTTAAGATCTATCCCAAACGGTTTTTCAATTAATATACGGCTCCATCCCAACTCTCCGCCACAGGGAATATTAAGGTTCGCCAATGCAAGATTTTTAAAAATTTGTTCATATGCTGTTGGGGGTACTGCAAGATAAAAAAGTTTATTAGCGCAAATCCCCCAGCTCTTTTCTATTTCGGCAATTTTATTAGAAAGAAAGTGGAAAGACTGGCTATTTTCAAATGTTCCTGCTTGATATAAAAAGTGATCAAAAAAATCATCAAAAATAGCATCATCAATTTTAGAATCTGTATGTTTCACAACAGCTTCTTTAACCAAAACTTTTAAATCTTCATTTGAAAGGTCTCGCCGAGAAAATCCAATTATAGAGAGTCGGTCTGGTAAACGATTATGCTGAAAAAGATGCCAAAGGGATGGAATAATTTTCTTAGCCGATAAATCTCCCGTTAAACCAAAAATGGTAAAAATCGAGGGTGAATTATGAATAGCGTTTTTTTGATCCATTTATGTATAAGTAACTATCTGTGGGCGCCATAGGATTCGAACCTATGACCTTTCGAACCTGCCCGTCTAAACTTTTTGACTAGTGGGCGCCATAGGATTCGAACCTATGACCTTTCGAATGTGAATCGAACGCTCTAACCAACTGAGCTAGGCGCCCAAGACGGTTATATTTTAAGTTTGTTTATAAGCTTTTTGTGAGGAAACTCTAATACATCGAGAATAAAACGGTCAAACATATTTTTTCTATATTTAAACTCCTCTATATTTAATAATACATATCGTATTTCTTTGCCGATTTGAGACTCTACTAAACGCAAAAAACGTTCAAGTTTCTTTTCGCTTATTTTATTTCCTACAATCAACATGTCAGCGCGAGCCTTTTCTTCATTCAAAAAAATACCCGCAACAATAAATAATTTTACTTGTCCTATTTTAGCGATTTCTTTTTGAAGAGTGTCATCAGACACGGGAGAAAATTTTAACACTAAATTTTTTACATCCTGTAAATAGGGGAATTTATAACTAACCGAAAACGACTTGGATGATTTTGACTTCAAAAAACCTTCTGATAGGAGTTTTAAAAGATTTGATTTAACTGTATTTGAGGGTAAATTAAGAGATCGGGCAATTTCTGAAACCTCATAAAATTTTGTATGATTATAGGTAAAAAACTTAATCAAGCGAGATTTAACTTCAGAATTAAAAAATTGTTCAAATGTCATATGTATAAGAGTTGCTTAATACGCCCATTATATCATATTTAAGACTGTATGCAAAGCATTTAGCATGGTAAAATGAGGTATATGCCAAATTATAAAATAGAGACCAAGGAACTCATTTTAAAGCAGAATCCACGCACATCAGGAATTGAAACGTTCGTGTATGAACCTTCGACTATTGATGAAGAAACTCTGGGAAACTTATATATTATAGGATGGCTTACCAATAACAGGCAAGACCTTTCTTTTATTTCAAACGTCATTGCTTCGGTAATTCGACGTGAATTTTATAAGCAAAACCCCGTAGAATCACGAAGTAGCTCTACGGGCCAAAGCGTAACCCAAGATCCGTATACTCATTTTGAATCTGCAATACAAAAAGCCAATGAAACAATTAAAGATGTAGCTAAGACAAATAAAAACATACTTGAAGATATTGGGATATGCGCAGTAAATATCGTTGGTAATAAAATAAGGTTTTCCTTTATTGGTGAATGTACGCTATTGTTGTTTCGTGATAATAACCTTATCAAAATGAATGAAGTATCAAATACTATACAATCCGATTCTGAAGCAATAACTCATGGTTTTGCAAATATTGTAAACGGTGATATAGAGGAAGATGACAAATTCATCTTTAGCACATTTAAAGTCATGGACTTATTCTCTGATACCGGCATTATAAAATTATTCCAACTTTCCCAAAATGAACAAGCAGATATTATAACTAAAATATATCAAAAAAACAGCAAAGATACTTTATTACCAGATCAGGCCACAATCATACTTGATGTAAAATCACCGAAAATTCAAGGGGTGTTATCTTTTACTAAATCATTCCGTGCAAAAACAAGTATAAGTAATATTGATACTCAAAGTAAAAGTACACGTAAATCAATTTCTGAATCTCTTCAAAAGATAAATCCAACAGAAGCTATAAAAAACGTAGCATCTATCCGTCCCCACCGTAATACTATAGGTATATCTGCTATTGTATTTATTTGTATGATAGTAAGTTTTATTAGTATTGCTATATATGCTAAATATGCCATTCTTGCAGAGGCACAATTTAATACTTTGCGAGCTGAGGAAATTTTTAAAACAAATAAAGATGAAGCGATGGCACTCTTAGAACAAGCGCAAAATTATACATTTCCACTTATTTCAGTATGGTATACTCACAACGACGCTGTTACACTTCTTAATACAATTAATCGAGATATAAATAGAGTCCACAATATCTACATTGACCCACCAATTAAAATAGGTACCATCCCTACGTCATCTATAAAATTTAAACCTAAATTTATTATTGACGACACTGATCTTACTTATGTTTTTGGGCAAGACCCCTTATTCTATTATAAATTAGATAAAAAAGATCAGAGTGGCTCATTTACATCTACCACAGAACCTCTTAAACAATATTCGTTAAACATAAAAAAACCGCAAAATAAACGCGATACATCAGACGCACTGTATACACTAAATTCTGAAAATAATAAAATTTTAAAAAAGTCTAAACTAAGCACTCTTACCGATACATTTCTACTTGGAACACTACCAAATATAATTGATTTTACAATTTCTTCTGATGATACACGTATATACATTTTAACTGAGAATCAAATATTTATTCTGGAAAACAGTAAATAAAAAAACACCTCATTTCTAAGGTGTTTTTTTATTTAAAGACTATAACTTACTTGAGTTCTACAACTGCTCCTGCTGCTTCCAATTGCTTCTTCATATCTTCAGCATCAGCTTTAGAAACGTTTTCCTTTACTGCCTTTGGGGCACTATCAACGATGTCTTTAGCTTCTTTTAAACCAAGGCCTGTAATTTCTCGTACCGCTTTAATAACTTGTATTTTTTGTTCTCCAGCATTTTTAAGTTCAACAGTAAATGATGTCTTTTCTGATGCGGAATCACCCGCACCTGCATCAGCTCCTGCAACCATAACAGGCGCAGCTGCTGAAACACCAAAATGTTCTTCTAATACTTTTACCAATTCTACAACATCTACAACGCTCAATTTTTCGATTTCGCTTACAATCGTTTTGAACTTTGCAGGAATTTCTTTCTTTATTTCGTCCATTTTTTTGTAATGTGATTAATAATATATTATGCGCTTTGCTGTCTCTTGTCGGCAATAGCTTTAACAGCATAAACCAACTGAGAAACAGGAGCCTGGAACTGACGTACAAGATTGCCAAGTAAATCTTCTTTTGAATTTACTTTTGCAAGAAGCATGATTTTATCTACTCCTAAAACCTGCTTATCAAATATACCCCCTATAACTTTAAACAACTCATTTTCTTTTGCTTTAGAGAAAGTATAAACGATTTTTGACGGGCTTAACTGATCTTCCTGAGAAAATGCTACACCCATAGAACCACTACTTACTCCAAAATCAAGACCTGTCGTGTCTATGTTTGCTTTTTTAAGAGCAGTTTCCAAAAGACTTTTCTTTATAACTTTAAAAAACATTCCTTTGGATTTAAGATCTTTGCGTAATTGACGTATTTTTTCTACACTAATTTTTGAAAAATAAGTAAATAAAAATACTTTATTCTTTATCAATGAATCACTAATACTTTCTACAACTTTCTTTTTTTGTATTTTTGTTAATGGCATAAGTAATTTGGTATGCTATAAAATAAAAAACGACCTTTATGTAGGCCGCAGACTAATCCATACTAACATATGAAATGGATATACCTCGAGAGGAACTTCTGGTAAAAACCTGCCTCTTGTCTACGGTTTTATTTAATTAACATAAGCATACACCTATTTTACCTTGGAGTCAATAGTCTCTTTTATGACTTTTAAGACGTTGTTTTGAAATAACGTCTTATTAAACTGCTCAACTTTTTTCATTACATATTCTGGATTATATTCACCTGCTAAAATTTTATATACTCCTTGAGCAAGAGATTCAACAGATTGTTCATCAAAAAACTCACCTGTTTTACCTGATTCCAACCATTCAGCAATGCCACCTTTTTTATATGCCAAAGCAGGCTTTCCATAATATGCAGCCTCTGCTGGTATCAAACCAAAATCTTCTTCACATGCAATAATGACCGCACGGGCGTTCCTATATAAATCTGGCAACTCACCATCATCGACAAATCCTCTAAATATAATATTACTACGCGACATTTTTTGTAGTTTTTGTCGCTCTATCCCATCACCAACAATTACTAATGGTAGTTGTATCTTATTAAATGTTTGTATAATTAAATCAATCTTCTTATAAGCGCTTAAACGTGAAACCACAAGAAAATAATTATTTGCATATACGTTACTGTGTTTTAAGTCGTTATGAAAAGTATTAATAGGTGGATATAGTACTTGGGCATCTGCATTAT
This sequence comes from uncultured Candidatus Saccharibacteria bacterium, assembly GCA_964455595.1. Taxonomy (GTDB): domain Bacteria; phylum Patescibacteriota; class Minisyncoccia; order GWC2-36-17; family WO2-46-25; genus WO2-46-25. The sequence goes on from CAYVXI010000024.1 coordinate 4,937, forward strand.
AATATTTTTTTATTCTATCTTTGACAGTTTGTGACGGTGCAATCCATACATCTACTTTATCTGCAATGCGCTTATCCCACAAACGCAACGCACTAATAATTGGTGTAAGCAAAATGCGCATAAAGAAACTCACACTATTGTCTTGTATATATTTTTCTTGATAGTCCCATAAAAAACGAGTTGGACTATGGCAGTAACACACATGAGGAATCCCTGACTCTATGGAAACACCTTTTGCAAATGCTGACGACGATGATATAACAACATCGTATCCGGTAATTTTTAATGACTGTGCTGCAAATGGATATAAAGGAAGTAAAAATCTGTGATTTCTTGTAATAGTATCAGGCAGTATATTTAAAAAAGAAGTTCGTATATCTTTACCACCAAACCAAAAAGCCATTTTTTCACGATTATATAAAAGTGTATAAATAGGAGCATCGGGAAACAATTCAGAAAGAGCAAGCAACGTTCGTTCCGCTCCTCCAAATTGCACGAGATAATCATGAATGAGAGCAACACGCATACATTACTCGATTTAAGAAGTTATTATTTCTAATGTCTTTTGAGCGCATTTAATCCAGCTATATTTATAAACATTTGCAAGTCCTTTTTCGATTAATTCAGTTCGTTTATTGCTATCCGAGATAATCATATATATTGCATCAGCAATATTCTCAATACTATGTGGATCTATTAAAATTGCCCCATCACCTGCAATTTCTGCCATACTGGAAATATTAGATGTCACAAGAGGAACCTGGCGTAATTGTGCTTCTAAAATAGGCATCCCAAATCCTTCATAAAATGATGGGAAAACAAATACATCAGCATGCTTAAAAAAAGATTCTTTTTGTTCATCGCTGATATACCCTGTTTGAATAATGTCAATTTTATACATGCTTTCATCAATGATTTGTTGAATCTCTGTATAGCCAAAACCAGGTCTTCCAACGAGAACTAATTTATGGGGTATTTTATTTTTCTCTTTTAATACATTAAATGCTTGCACAATATGTGCTACATTTTTTTTCTTTTCTAACCTACCAACGAATAAAATATATTGCTCATCTATAGGTGGGTATTTATTATAATACGCAATTTGTGGGTTAACACCATGATGAATGACTTTAATTTTTTTCGGATCCGCATTATAAAATTTTATTAAATCTTTTTTTGTAGATTCCGACACAGCAATCAGAGATGCCGCATCTTTAACTGCACGTTTAGTATTATCTTTTAAATAGGTAAGCTGTTGTGACGAGTATGCTTCTGGATAATATTCATATTCTAAACCATGAATGGTAACAATATTCTTTGATGGGTATATAGAAGGTAAAAAATTCGCCGGCATATATAATATGTCTGGTTTATTAATGAATAATTGTATTGAAAGACGTGTTTCGGAAGATAATGGAAAACCTGGAAGTTTTTTTATTTTAAAATGAGGTGGTAAATATAAATTATTCTTTTGAATGTACGGGGTATAAAGAAGAAAGGAATGTTTTTTTGACTCATCAAGCATAGCAAAATGCTTAATAATCTGATACACGTATTCTTCAATACCTGTTCGTTCGTATTTGAATGCTGCTTTAGCGTGAATGCCTATTCGCATAGAACTTATTTTTTACTCATAATGCTACGCTTGTAAATATTCAAATTATCAAGAACTGCACCTGTACCCTTAGCGACGCAAAGTAACGGATCTTTTGCACGCACACATGTAACACCGGTAACTTTAAATAATAATTCATCTATGTTTCGTAATAATGCTCCCCCGCCAGATAATACCATCCCTTTATGCATAATATCAGAAGCAAGTTCTGGAGGAGTCTCTTGTAAAACTGATTTAACTGCGCGTACTATTTCTTTTAATTGTTCAGAGATTGCTTCGGCTACTTCGTTCGTTGTAATTTTTACCGTTCGTGGTAATCCTGTAACCATATCACGACCTCTAACCTCCATTGAATCTTCTTCTTTTACAGGCACCGCAGAACCTATCGAAATCTTTATATCTTCTGCCGTACGTTCGCCAATCTCTAAACCATACTCTTTATGCATATATTCAATAATGGATTGGTCTATTTTATTTCCTGCCACTCGTACTGATGCCCACGCAACAATACCTCCTAATGATATTACAGCAATTTCTGATGTGCCACCTCCAATATTTACAATCATATTACCAGATGCTTCATTAATAGGTATACCAGCACCAATGGCAGCAAGAACAGGTTCTTTAACTACATATGCCGCTTTTGCACCTGCCTGTACTGCCGCGTCTATAACAGCTCGGCGCTCTGTAGATGTAACACCCGCGGGGACAGAAATCATAATTTCTGGCTTAAAAAAACGTATTTTTCCACATCCTTTGGTTATAAAATACGACAACATCGCCTCAGTAATTTTATAATCTGCTATAACCCCTTCTTTTAATGGTCTCAATGCAATGATAGCTTCTGGGGTTCTGCCAAGCATTTCTTTAGCTTCTGCACCTACAGCAAGTACTTTTCTATCAAATGCAGTAACTGCAACAACCGATGGCTCGTTAACAACTACACCCTTTTTTGGGATAAATACCAACGTATTGGTCGTTCCTAAATCAATGCCAATTTTTTTTATAAACATAATTAAATAAAATAAGTAGGTCGGTAAATTATACTTTCTCTGTGTGTACTCTTTTAATACGTGCTCCAATTTTTTTCAGTCTTTTTTCTATTTCTTCATATCCTCGATCAACCTGATATGCTCCGTGAATAATTGTTGTGCCACTAGCAATAAGACCCGCGATAATAAGTACTGCACCCGCACGTAAATCAAAGCTTGTTATAGTAGTTCCAATCAATGGTGTTGGTCCTGTAATAAGGGCACGGTGAGGGTCACATATAAATGCATTTGCATCCATACGTTGTAGTTCGGCAATATATTTCAATCTATCTTCATACATCCAATCATGAATCAATGTCACACCTTTAGCTTGTGTAGCAAGAACAGCAAAAATCGGTAAAAGATCAGAGCTAAAACCTGGATAAGGCATATTATGCACCTTTTCTACCGCAACAAGCCGTGAAGGAAAAACTTCAATATCTGCAACCTTATAATTCCAAGACGACAATGCCAGTCGTTCGTTACGTATCTTAAATTTAACATTTGCCTCCTTGAATTTCAATAGTTCTAATCGAATAAATTCAATAGCAACACCTGTTATAAGAACATGACTCTTCGTTGCCGAAGCAAGTGCAATAAAAGTTCCTGCTTCAATAGGGTCAGGCATAATAGACCATCTCGTGCCAGATAATTTTTTTACTCCTTGAATGGTAAGATAATAAGTCCCAATACCAGAAATTTTAGCTCCCATACTTACGAGAAAATGACATACGTCTTGCACATAATGCTCGCATGCAGCGCCAAATATCTCCGTTACACCATCTGAAACTACTGACGATAAAATAATATTTTCTGTTGCAGTAACTGACATTTCAGACAATACTACCGTTCGTTTTGCTATATTTTTTCGAGAAATATGATAGAGACCACCTTTTCTTTTAACATCAATACCAACCGCAGAAAGTGCATCAATGTGAGGATCTAAAATACGAGCACCTAATACACAACCCCCTGGTCGTGGAAGTGTAAAATGAGCTACGCGCGTAGACAACGCACCAAACAATAAAATAGATGAACGAATTTCGCCTACCAATGAATAATCAATGGTATTGAGATCTAAGTTAGCTGCTGATATGCGAATTTTTCGTTTATCAATAAATTTATATGTTACTCCAATGCTTTTAAGAATAGCAAGCATTTTAAGAACATCCCCTATTAAAGGGATATTCTCTATCTCGCATTCTTCTCGAGTCAAAAGCACACCTACCAATATTGGTAAGGCTGCATTTTTTGCGCCCAATACACTAATCGAACCGTGTAATGGTTTTCCACCATGAATAATAAATTTTTCTGATTTCATAGAAGACCTTGTTTCCTATCACCGCAATGCGGGCATACTTTAAGATCTGTAAAACGCGCTGTTTGACATTTATCACATTTTTCTAAAACTTGCTTTCCACAATGAGGACAATAGTTATTAGCGAGTTTTAATGAAAATTGGCAAGACGGACATTTATTATCTCTTAAACGTCTCATTGCCGCACGAGATGGATCAAATATTTTTTTCTGTAACAAATACACAGACCCACCTAAAAGAGCAATCGATAGAAACATGCCTAAATATGTTATAAGGCTCTTGAGAATCTTTATGTTCTTAATTATTTCCCATAACCCTTCAATGAGTGCGGCAAGAAATAGCGACCAAAAATATTTTCCTGCAATGACAACGACAAATATTGTTGCTGTAGCAAGTATAAACGTTGTAATAATTGTATAAGGGCTGTTTTTTGCGCTGAGTCGGAAATACCATTTTAAAACAATAAAGAAAAATGGGAAGACAAATAATGACTGTAAAACAAATACCCATAATTCATATTTTCTCCATTGCCAACGCCAATCAGATAACACATTCTTATAGAGTGCTTTCAGTTTTTCATCAGAAGACTTTAGTTGATCAGATATCGAGTTGATTGTATATGCCAAAACACTAGCTTCTTCCGTCAAGAAGGCTTTCTTCTCTTCAAGAGGCTTCAGTTGACTCTGTAGCTGAGTAAGATTATAGATACCATTTGGTACCTGCGCGCCTTTTTCCCCAATGCCGATTTCATACTGTCGCCGAAGCTCAGCAGTCTGGGAATCTATCTGTGCAAGCGTATTTTGTTTTTGAGAAAACTGGCTCCGGACATCGGCAAGCTGGTCGCGTGTCGGTTTGCTTTCTGCAAATATGGCCTCTACCCCATTCTTTTTTTCAATATCAGAAAACACACATGGTTGAGCAGAAGGAGTTGTTACTTTATAAGGAAATGCAGCTTCAGGAGAATATATAGGTTGTACGCTATATTCATAATATGTACCTACAGAGCGCCATGCATCCTGCCAGCCATAAGAAATATATGGTACAGAACAAGAAGATAATGCTTGTGGTTTTGTTGGAACATTTTCCAAATCAGTAAGCGCAACAAACCCAAGCTGAACCGACACAAACGTCATGGCAATCAGCAGGATGTATCCCGCGATGGGCGTGCGGCGTTCATGCTCCTCAAACCCCAATTCTTTATTTTTATTTTCCTCAGTAATTTTCTTTTTGAAAAACATATTCTTTATATTTTATTACTACTATTAAAAAGGGTAATTTTGCTTTCCACCACTTTTCCCATCGCATCCATCGCGGGCCCGAAGTATTTATACGGCGTGGTTTCATCGGTGGTATCCAGCGTCTGTTTCAGCGTGTCGTGAAATGCCAGGCGCAGTTCGGTATTGATGTTTATCTTGCGGATGCCGTTGGCAATAGCATCTTGTATCTGCTGGTCTGGAATGCCCGACCCGCCATGTAAGACGATGACGGCTTTGTTTTGTATCAGATCATATATCTGTTTCAGCCGCGCGATATCAAGCACCGGCTCATCCAGCGAAATGCCGTGACTGTTGCCGATAACTATCGCCATGCGGTCCACGCCCGTACGCATGACAAATTCAGAGGCCTGTGCCGGATTGGTATAATATTCCGGTTTTATTTCTATTTTTTCATTGGTAAGTTTCGATGCACCTGCAATATATCCCAATTCCCCTTCTACAGAAATATCCACTCCAAATTTCTGCGCCATTTCCACGACATATTTAGTTTGCTTAACGTTCTCTTCAAATTCCAATTCTGATCCATCAAAATGAATCGAATTAAAACCTGCTTTCAATGCCTCTTCTACTTTCGCAACGGTCTTTGTATGATCTGCATTTAAAATAATAGGAAGTCCCGTTTGTTCTTCATATGCTTCTAATAATTTAACCGCTTGTCGCTGACCAAGAAAATCTCTTTCTCCTTCCGATACACCAAAAATTACCGGTGATTTCATTTGGATAACTTTTTGCATAACAGACTTTATCTGATCTGCTGTGGATACATTAAACTGCCCGATGGCATACCCGCCAATTTGTGCTTTGTGAAACCACTGTTTTGTTGATAGATTCATATAATATAGATGCTATTGTTTTCTCAAGTATAGTCTATTTTGAATAAAAAGTGAAATCACCTTTTAATTCGAGATATAAAAAAATCACTCATACTATCGAGTGATTTTTTTATATCTATTAACTTGCAATTATTATCAGATTTCTTTCGGATTAAAATTACCGTTATCTCGCAAGAGGGCGTCCATTTCGCTTTTTGAAAATATTGTTTGGTGGAGAGGTTTATATATTTCACATCAAAAGCGATTTTATTCTTCTGGGCAATCAAGTACTGACCACGGAGCGCCAACACCAGGAGTGTTCGTACTTCCTTCAACATCCTTACATCCAGTAGATGTGCAAATAAATCGCTTAGCTGATTCTTCCAGTTTTACGCCAAGGCAGTATGAATAATTACTCCCTTGATTATTATAAACATACGTATTGACAATGGAATCATCTGGTAATTTTTTCAGAAATGTACTCAATAAGGGAATTCCCGAATTTAAATTCAGGCAACCAATAGTCCCCTTCACAAGATCTGTTGTCCATCCTGCAGGACATCCTGTGTCTGTTTCTTGTGGAGCCGACTCTGGTTGTTGCTCAGAACTGTACAAAGCAATTGCTGTTGCTAATCCTTGAGCATTTGACTTTCTTTGAGCGTCTCTTAACTTAACAGGCGAGGTAGTGGTAGTGTCTTGCGGTACATCAAACATACTATCTGGAATATCTTCAAAAGAATAATTCTTATATTCCCATGTCATGACATAAGAATCAGTCAGATTAGGGTCAGGAGAGCGCGCTTCTACACGAATTGGTAATGATTTTTCCTTCCATATCCATAATTTACGCGTGACAGTTAAACCGGTGGTAGCTACACCAAATGTGCTCGTTGCGTATTCACCCACAACAATTGTTCTACCTCCTTCAGTTTGTGTTTCTATTATCTTAAATTCCGGGTCATTCACCATCTTCATTACATCACTCCTTGTTCTGTCGAGATCCTGAAGTGTAACCGCATAGCGTTGGGTATTAATTTTTTGATAATTGTCCTCTGAGCGGCAATTACCACACTCATAGACGCCATCCGGACGGATAATTGTTATATCTTTAGAAGTGGTATCATTTTGAAGGATGCTTCCTGTTATAGTATCAGCTCTTCCGTATGGCGGTTTATACCATACTTTTGTTGTTGTGATTAATTTGCGATGGGGTTCTTCAAGTAGGATAGGTAAGATAGGCGGCTGCTCGCTTGATGTGTCTGCACTAAGTTCAATCGTAATCTCATAACTCAACGACAAAGATTCTTCCGTGGCATTGGCAGAATTAGAAACTTCTTGTGCAGGAGGTAATGATTTTTGTTGTACTACTCCCTGCTCTTCCTTCAACTCATACACAAAATACGGATACGCAAGGCCTCCGCCTGCAAGAAGCAGAACGGCGAGTGCTGATAGGGGCGCGATGAGGGGAGTGGAATTTCTAC
>CAYVXI010000025.1:0-2827 GCA_964455595.1 uncultured Candidatus Saccharibacteria bacterium
CTTTTCGCATAATTACATTCTTATATGCTATTTACGCAGATGAAAAAAGTCTGATTCTTTCAATGTGTAGTGTTTTTCCTGTTGTATCATCAATGTCCAAATAGACAGCATTTATCTCTGCTTCACCTTCTTGGGCTATGGCCATTTTTACCTTGTTGCCTTTAAATGCATCTATAACAAGCTGTGCATCCATACCTATAACGGAGTGTGCTATACCTGTCATACCTACATCAGTGAGATATGCTGTTCCATGTGGTAATATCTGTTCATCTGCTGTGGGAATATGAGTATGTGTCCCTATCACCGCAGAGACTTTTCCATCAAGAAACAAACCCATTGCTTTTTTTTCTGACGTTGCATCAGCATGGATATCTACAATGACAATCTTTATATCAGAGGGAATGTTTTGGATAAAATCTTCCGCAATTAAAAATGGATTTTGATAAAGGGATTTCATATACACCTGACCAATAAGATTCAACACTAGTATCTTTGCTCCATTTTTTTCAATAACACAATATCCTTCGCCGGGACTACCTACTTCAAAATTAAGAGGACGGATAAGTCGTTTATCCTTTGCCATAAAATCGGCGATAGTTGGTTTGTTAAAGATGTGGTTTCCCGATGTAATAACATCTACTCCGAATGACAGCATCTCATTTACCACTCCTTCTGTTGCTCCTGCGCCATGCGCCAAATTCTCTCCATTACAAATGATTATATCTGGGTGATATTTCTCGTTTAAACTTGGCAGCGTGCGAGCAACAGCATCACGTCCTGGTCTTCCAAAGATGTCGCCGAAAAAAAGAATACGCATAAGTAGCTTTTAGCTTTCAGGAATTTCACTCTAAAAACCGAAACCCGAGGGTTGGGGTTGATGTTTATCTTGCAAATTCAAGTACACGTGTTTCACGAATAATATTTACCTTAATTTCTCCAGGATATTTTAGTTCTTGTTGGATACGGTCTGCAACTGCTCTAGCGAGTTTACGCGCACCAAGATCATCTATCTTTTCTGGGGTAACAAACACGCGTATTTCACGGCCTGCGGAAAGCGCATATGCCTTTTCTACACCTTCAAACGAAGTTGCAATTGCTTCCAATTCTTCTAATCGTCGCAAATATGTTTCTATGGTTCCGCGACGAGCACCAGGGCGCGAAGCAGAAATAGCTTCTGCAACCTGCACAATAACAGACTCAAGCGTTTCGTAAGGGTATTCTTCGTGATGCGATTGCATCGCCTGAATCACCCTATGATCAACCTTAAACTTCTCAAGAATTTTACGTCCAATTTCCACATGAGTTCCTTGTACTTCATGGTCAACTGCCTTACCAATATCATGGAACAATGCGCCATAGCGAGCAATTAATACGTCGCCACCTAACTCTTCAGCAAGCATCGCGGAGATATGTGCCGCTTCTATAGAATGTCTTAACACGTTTTGACCAAAACTTGTACGATAATGCAAACGACCAAGCAAACCAACTAATCTTGGGTCTACACCTACTAATCCTACCTCTTGCACTGCTGCTTCACCTTCTTCTTTTATCTTTGAATTAATCTGAGTCTTTGCTTTTTCTACCGCTTCTTCAATGCGTGCAGGCTGAATACGTCCATCTGACAACAGAATATCCAGCGCTAATTTACACACATGACGTCGAATCGGATCAAAACAGGAAATAACAATTGCTCCAGGGGTATCATCTACAATGATTTCAGCGCCGGTTAAACGTTCCAGAGTACGGATATTACGTCCTTCACGTCCGATAATTTTTCCTTTTAATTCGTCTGATGGAATAGAAACAGTTGTTGTACTAAATTCGGACACGTGAGACCCGGCATAACGTTGAATAACCGTTGCTAATATGGAATTGGCTTTCTTTTCAAATTCTTCCTTGCCGTCCTTTTCAATTTTCTTGATACGCACCAATATGTCTTCCTTATATTGTTCTTCAGTGACTGCAAACAATTCTTCTTTTGCTTTTTCTTTGCTATAGCCTGATATTTTTTCAAGCGCAAGAGCTTCTTTTTCCCTCATTTGATCAATCTCTTCTTTTACCACCTTTATTTTTTCAGCTTTTACTTGCAGTTCTTTTTCTGCCTGTTCATATTCATTTTCTTTCTTTTCAAAAATATCTTCACGATGCGCAATACGCTCTTCTTGTTTTGAAAGCTGAGCTTCTCGTTCTTTTTCTTCTTTTTTTGCTTCCTCAAGAATTTTAACTGCCTCTTCTTTTGCAGAAAGTAAAATTTCTTTTGCTTTAGTGTGCGACTGTTCAGTCATGTGACTTAGCTTGTTTTCAAGCGTGCCCATCTGAATCTTCGCAACTTTTTTTCTAACAATATACCCTAAAGGTAACCCTACAAGAATACCTATTGTACCAAGCAAGAATATGATGCCTAGTGTTGTTCCGTTAAATATTTCCATATACCAAAAACTCGGCGTTTTCGTGCCATTGGTTTCGTTTTCTGTAAAAAGAATTGTTATTTCGTATCTTTACTGAAAAAAAGAGATAAAAATCATAGCTTTATATGCTACTAAATCCCTGGTTTCATGAGCTTTTTTTGAATCTAACAAAAATTTCTGAGTAAAAGATGACATCATAACGTTGGAAGTAAAAACGACAACCATAATGCACTTATGCCAAAGCTGTAATTATGTTAAATGTCTACCTCCACATGATACAGAAAAATGCGTTGTTTGTCAAAACATCATAAGGCGAGTTCAAGAAACTAACGCAACAACCCGATTTGGTTTACACTGATGGGCATGACAACAACATATCAGAGGCTAACCCTCAAAGAGCGGGAAGAAATCAGTCGTGG